>NZ_JACHVA010000047.1 GCF_014230055.1 Puniceicoccus vermicola
CGCTTGAAAGTGGTTCGAATTCCGTCCCGCCCTTTCATCTATGGCGAAAACGGACTCCCCATGGAAAATCGTAGACTGACTCCGTTTCACCGATTGATCGATGCCGGATTTTGATCCACAAAACACAGTAGTCGACCCAGCGAAACTTCGGGACTTATTGCCTGTCTCCGAACCATCCCCGTGGTAAGCACAAGGCTCGGGTCTTTGAAACCGTGCTTGGGATTTCGCAAGATGACTGGTCACTCCTTGAGGCTGCGATTCGTAAGAGCCTTTCGGGAGCAGAGTGGGAGTTTGACGGAAAAGATCGGTATGGAAGTCGCTTTCATGTGGATCTTCAGATCAGGTTAAATGAGAGAGTGGGGCGCATCCGGACGCTTTGGATCGTTCGGAAAAACGAGAATAATCCTCGACTCACATCCTGTTTTATTCACCCTTAAAGAGAATGGAGGATGCAATTCAGCTTCTTGATGTAGTCGCATTGCTTCACGATTGCGGCGAACATGATTTGATTGCGGGTCAAGTCGGCACGGTCGTTGAAGTCTTGGCTCCTGGTGTCTTCGAGGTCGAGTTTAGCGATGAGGATGGGCGCACCTATGCGATGGTTGCGTTGAAGGAGAGCGAGCTGATGGAACTGCATTACAGCCCCGTGGCCGCGTAGTCGGGCCGACCTCGAGTTTCCTCCTCCTTCTTCGCGTTGGAGCGGGTTCGTTGTCCTGGCTTCAGCCAGCCGCCTTGCGCTTCTTTCCATCCCCGCGCCCCCGCGCCTCCGCCTGCCCGCCTTAGCCTTGCGCGACGGCTGGGTGAGAGAAAATCATCCTGCCTCTCCGGACGCATTTCCCTCTCACAGAGGCACAGAGCACACAGAGAAAAAAATAAGAATTCGTGCTGACCTCATTCACATCCCTTTTTCTTGGGTCGATATTGGTAAGCCTCTGGAAAAGAGGTTCCTGTAGAATATCTTTATATTTTGCGTTTGACCCCTTTCAGCCTCCTCACTCGATCACTGCCGTTCTCACTTGAAAATTCGAGAAAAATCTTCGAGACTCCTATTGATGAATCGCGCACAATTGGCAGCAACCGTCGACGCACTCAGCGAGGGTGAACGCTCCTATCTGAGTGCCTACCTGAAAATGAAAGAGCGCATCTGCGACGTCTCATATGCCCGCGAGATGTCATCACGCTTAAAGTCGATGCGGTCTGGGCACGAAGTAAAGAGGGCAGAAGTTCTTGATCTTCACAAGCGGCTGTCTGACAGCGGCCTATGAGTGAATTCACTTGGTCTGCTTCACAGCAGGTTGTCGAGCGACTGCTTCAGATTCGTGGAACTGGCCAGCGCCAAAAAGTTACTGATTTCTTTGACCGACTGTCCTCTGATCCGCTTGGCAACAGTAAGGAAGATTTTCTCGATGAAGATGGCAACATTTACCATCTGGTGGTTTTTGACCGCTGGCTAATTACTTATCATATCGATGATGCAATTCGGCAGGTAAACGTCTTGGCACTGGAGTTGTCCTGACGCCCTCATCATCCATCCTCACTAGTGCCAAAAGCGCTAATCTTTAAATTTTGCCGGCCCTGAGCGTGTCGAAGGCTGCGTCCGCCCTCATCTGCGTTTCTCTCACTCCTTCCATCTCCGTGCCTCCGCGCCTCTGCCTGCCCGCCTTCTTGTCACGCCGTATCCCGCGGTCGCGGGAGAAGGCGGAAGCCTTGCGCGACGGCTGGGTGTGAGAAACCAGTCATCCTCTCCGGACGCATTTCCCTCTCACAGAGGCACAGAGCACACAGAGAAAAAAATAAGAATTCGTGCTGACCTCATTCACATCCCTCCCACGCCGCATTTGATGAACCTCTCCGACCTCTGGTCGCTGCCTTTCATACCGCGTTTCGCCTTGCCCTTTAGCTTGTTCGACAGTGAAATGATAGAAGAAAGAGGCGTAAAAATATGACAGTGAAAGAAGAAGTTATTCGACGAATAAAAAGCCTCCCGGAAAGCATCACCGCCCGAGAGATGCATGAGAGAATGGATTTCATTCTCGGAGTCCAAGAAGCGTTGGAGTCGTCCGAACGAGGAGAAAGGGTTCCGGCTGAAAAGGTTCGGAAGAAGATCTCCACATGGGCCTCCCGGTAAGCTTTACGCCTGAAGCCGAGGCTGACCTGGAGGCAATCGTTCGCCATATCGCAGAAGATGATCCGGACCGTGCGGAATCATTTGGGTACGAATTAGTCGATGCCGCTCTTTCCTTACAAATCCTCCCTCGCCGAGGAAAGGTCACTCTGGAGTTCTCAGAACCGAGCATCCGGGAAATCCAGCATGAACCCTACCGAATCATATACCGAATTCTTCCCAGTGGACAAGGAGTCGATATTCTCCGCTTTTGGCACGGAGCCCGAGGATTCCCGCAACTGAAATAGATCAAAGCTGTTCGCATTCCTGACTTTGGATTTATCTGCGCCCGTTCGGTTGCGTGTCGCTCCCTCCTGCGCTCGTTGAGCTACGGCGTGAAAATCCGCTCGCAAGGGGGGCAAAACCAGATCCTTTCCTCGTTCAATGTTGGAGGTTTCACGTTTAACGTTGAACGTTTAGAGTTGAACGTTCGAAATGTTTCCGTCCTCTGCCTTCTGTCCTCTGATCTCCGCCTTCCGATCTCCGCCTCCGCCTTCCGATCTCCGCCTCCGCCTTCCGATCTCCGACCTCCGACCTCCGTCTTCTGACCTCCGACCTCCGACCTCCGTCTTCTGATTCCTGATCTCTGCCTTCTGCCTTCTGCAAGGCTCCCCAACTGACAACTGGACAACCAAAACAACCATGAAGATCGCAATTATTGGCCTCGGCTATGTCGGACTGCCTTTAGGACTTCGTTTCGCGGAATCCGGCGTATCGGTCCTCGGCCTGGATGTCGATGCCGCGAAGGTTGCGGCCCTCAACGGGGGTACCTCCTACATCAAGCACATCGAATCCGCCGCCATCCAGGCGGCCCGGGAATCCGGACACTTTGAGGCCTCGTTCGACTTCTCCCGCGTAGCCGAAGTCGAAGCGATCCTCCTCTGCGTGCCGACTCCCCTCGACATACACCGCGAGCCGGATATCTCCTACGTCCTCAAATCCGGGGAGGCGATTGCGCCGTATTTGGGATCTGGGAGATCGGATAGGGAAGATAGAGGGAACTCCTCATCTCCTATCTCCGATCTTCCATCTTCCTCGATGCCGAAACTCGTCGTTCTCGAGTCCACGACCTACCCAGGCACGACCGACACCGAGTTGCGCGAGGTTTTGGAAAAAGGATCGGGGCTGAAAGCGGGGGAGGGGTTTCATCTCGCCTTTTCCCCGGAGCGGGAAGATCCGGGACGCAAAGACCATTCGGTGAAGACCATCCCCAAGATCATGGGCGGCTACACGCCCCAGTGTCTTGACCGCTGCGTGGAACTCTATTCCCAAGCCCTCGATCAGGTACATCCGGTTGCCTCCTGCCGGGTCGCCGAGGCCACCAAGCTGACCGAGAACATCTTCCGTTCCGTCAACATCGCCCTTGTCAACGAGCTGAAGGTCGTCTTCCAGAAGATGGACATCGACGTCTGGGACGTCATTGACGCCGCCGCGACTAAGCCCTTCGGGTTCATGCCCTTCTATCCCGGGCCCGGGCTCGGCGGTCATTGCATCCCCATCGACCCCTTTTACCTCACCTGGAAAGCGCGGGAATACGAGCAGCACACCCGCTTCATCGAGCTTGCCGGTGAAATCAACACGAAGATGCCGGACTATGTAATCGATCGCGTGGCCGAGGCTCTCAACGAGGACGGAAAGGCGGTCAAGGGCTCCCGCATCCTCATCCTCGGTCTGGCCTACAAGCCCAATTTAGACGATGACCGGGAATCGCCGAGTTACGTGCTCATGAAGAAGTTGGAAGAGCGGGGGGCGGTCGTGGAGTATAACGACCCATTTGTGCCGGTGATCAAACATACCCGCGATCATCCGCAATACGCCGGGCGGAACTCCGTAGAAATTTCGGGCAATTACGACTGCCTCCTCGTCGCCACCAACCATGCGGAATACACCGAGTTCGATTTCTCCGGCTTCACTTGCCCGGTCGTTGATGCTCGTAGCTGTGTCAGAAACCGGCCCGAAAAATATTTCAAAGCGTAGTGCGTCCGGCCCTGGGTTGTCCCCCTCATTTGCCCGGGATAGCCCCTCAGGCAACCGCCAATGGCGCGGGATGAAGAATTCAAGAATTAAGACATGACGTCATTTGTCTGCCTTGCCTGTAATGATTAATGATTAATGACTACTGAGGCTCTCTTTATTCCATATCGAACTTCGCAAGTGGAATTCATCTCAATAGGTCCTGAGCGCTATTACTGTTGGATATGATGATATACGATGAGTTGTTGGAGAATAAAAAATAGCGGATACATAGTTAGCTACTACGCGCCGCAACTTTCTTGTCAGTATATTGAAAAATTATATCCCTTTTTTGATGTCATATCCTCAAAAATTATTTAAACACATACAGTTTATCTGTGTGCATAAAGGGTTTAGGCGGTATCTGAAAAATACAAGTTGGTTGTTTTCTGGTCAAATGATCCGAATGATAATTGGACTTTTCGTATCGGTTGCGGTTGCTCGCTATTTGGGCCCTAGACAATTTGGGTTATACAATTTTATTACCTCAATTGTGGCGTTGGTTGCGGTGGTAGGGAATCTAGGTTTGCAGAACCTGATTAAGCGAGAGCTTGTGGATTTTCCTGAACAACGAAATCAGATCCTTGGTACAGCATTCGTATTAACGGCGGCAACTGGCGTCTCATCGTACATTGGGATGTTATTTATAGTTGGATGTTCTTCGAACTCATACGAATGGCTCGGCCTGTTTGCTCTGCTGGGGTCGGTTTTGTTCACAAATCCTTTTAAGTGTATCGAAACATGGTTCCAGTCACAAGTTAGATCTGATCTTTCAGTTGCAGCAGTTACGGTTGTTGTTATCATTTCAGCGATTTTAAAAGTATCAGTCGTATTGAAAGGAGGCACATTAATAGAATTCGGTTATATCGTGCTAATAGAAGGCTTTTTAGTTTCCTTTATGTACCTGTATTTCTATAAAAAAAACTTTGGATCGGTTTTGAAATGGATGTCAAATTTGAAAACCGCCAAAGATCTATTACGGCAGTCTTGGCCTCTAATTTTCTCTGGGGTTGCGGTCGCTGTATATATGAGAATCGATCAGATAATGTTAGGGAAAATCGTCGGAGAAACAGCGGTTGGTGAGTATGCCGTAGCTGTGCGACTAAGTGCAATCTGGCATTTTGTCCCAAAACTCTTAGCTATTTCTCTGTTTCCGGCAATAGTAAATTCTATGAAACAAGGAAGAGTGAATTACGAGAGAAGGCTGAAACATTATTTTAATCTAAACGCTGGATTGGCATATGTTATCTGTGCTGTAGTATCGGTTTGTTCGAACAGGATAGTTGAACTCTTGTATGGATCCAATTACGGACCTGCGGGAGTCATACTTGCGATACACGTTTGGTGTGGATTGTTCGTGTTCCTTGGGGTCGCTCGTAGCCAATATCTGATCGCCGAAAAACTTTTTAAATTTTCGATGCTTTGCACGATCTTTGGAGCTGTAGTAAATATTGCATTGAATTCGATTTTTATATCGCGTTTCGGTGGAGTAGGAGCTGCGGTATCCACTCTAGCTTCTTACTCTATATCATCATATTTTAGTAGTTTTCTTTTGTTAACGAAGAAACCCTCGATTCGATTTCAATTGCTGGCAATATTTGTTCCGATTAAACTAGTAAAGATGTCTGTTCCGAAATAGAAAAAATCGTGTACATTTTAGGATGTTATGAATCTATCTACCGCTAGTATTAATAATGAATTGGTAAGTGTGAACATCACTACATACGATAGATCTAGGCTTTTAGCCCGTTGTCTGGATTCTGTGCTGAGACAAACCTATGAATATTTAGAGATCAATATAGTAGATGATTGCTCAAATGACAATACAGAAGAAGTTGTGAAGGGTTATCAACTTGCAGATAGACGCATAAACTATTATCGGCACAAGAAAAACAAAGGAAATGCAGCAGCGCGTAACACTGCATTTTTGAAAAGTAGTGGTATTTTTACTGCATTTCTCGATGATGATGATGAATGGATAGATGATAGGAAGATCGAGAAACAATTAGATGTCTTTAGGTCTAGTAATGACCCCATGCTCGGAGTGGTGTGCACTGGTATCCTAAGAACAGATATCAATGGTGAAAATAGAAGCGAAAAAGCGAATCGTCCAAAGAATCTAGTAAAAACAATGCTTCGTGGAGGATTAATTCATAACTCAACCGCTTTCTTGAGGAGCAATGTGATTCGAAAAGTTGGGTGTTTTGACGAAAAAATGCCTAGAGGAGTGGATAGTGAGTTTTTTCGGAGAGTTGTGATTAAGTATGGATATCATGTTCATTTCATGGAAGATATAACGTGTAGATATTATGAGAATAGTCCCAATCGAATGACCTCAAAAGTGTCCAACCGAAATCTCATTGCGGTGAGAAAGGCGAATTCTTATTTGTTACGAAAGTATTTCTGGACAAACTTAAGGTATCCAAGTGTTTTTTTTTACAGAATGAAGACAGTCGTGAAAACGCAGACGTCAATTGTTTTGCGAAGGGTATTAAAATAGGCTTTCGAATTTGAAACGATAACTAGATAAAAAATTGAGTCGCCAATAAGATGAAAGAGTCCTCAGAAAAAATGCATTATAGTAAACAGAATAATTATTGGAATCTTGACGGCCCATACAGTATGGGTCGTCAAGATTACACGTTGTTTGTTAAGCATATTGGAAATCCAACAAATATCCTAGAACTTGGTAGTGGCGAAAGCACATGCCAAATAGCGGAAGATTTTCCTGCCTCAACTGTCACATCTGTAGAAAGCCACCCAGAGTATTTTGAGAGCAGTAGGAATACATTACTGAAACATAAGATTGATAATGCTGAAGTTCGTTTGATTCCTATTGGCGTAACCCGTTGGAAAGGAATGACGCTAACAACTTATAGATTAGGCAATTTGAATCGTAAAGAGTCATATGATGCCCTTTTAGTTGATGGTCCTGTTGAAAGTGTTTTTCCAAGAGCGAGAGAATATTCCTTATACTTACTGTGGGACAGTTTGAAAGTTGGCGCTTCGATCGGGCTAGATGATTATCATCGAGAAACCTCTAAGCATTGCGCAGGAAATTGGCTCAGGATATATGGAGGATCGTTGGAATTGGTGGAAAGCACATCCACCTTTGCAGTCTTTCGGAAAAATAAACATTCAGATGATGTAAATATCAAATTTCATGATCTGCTAGATTCATACCGAACATACATTAGATATATTGTTCGTTCGGTTAAGAATCTCGTGAAAAAAAAGTTCTAATTTTTCTAATACAAATATAATTATTTAATGAGAAGTAAAGAGCAGAACATACAGGAAAAACAATATAAATTTCCGTATCATTATATACCTGTGATATCGAAAAATTCCTTTCAACAGCATTTGCACTGGTCTTGGGGAATGAGATATCTCGGCGGATTGCGTATAGTTCAGAAAGAGCTTGAGAGCTTGGACTATAGTAGTTTGGTTGACATAGGGTGCGGAGATGGTCGATTCGTCAATATGCTTAGCGGAGGGAGCCAAACGAGAAGATATTTAGGCATAGATTATTCTGAAAGGGCAATCGGTCTAGCGAAAGCGTTGTCTACCTCGAATGCAGAATTTATTTCAAAGGACATTTTGAGCGAAGAGAGTTTCGATGAATTCGATGTAGCGACTATGATAGAGGTTGCAGAGCATATAGATCCTTTGGACCTTCCTCGATTTTTTGATGCAGTCTCAAAAATGATTAAACCTAACGGATATTTAATTCTTACAGTTCCTCATAAAAATAAGATATTAAATGAAAAACACTATCAGCATTTTGACAGCGATTCTCTCTCAAACCTTTTGGAAAAGAAATTTCATGTGGAAAAATTCGTTCCATTTGACCGCAATACAAGGCGATTCCGAATCATAGAGATGTTGATCGGCGGAACGGGGAAGTACTATATTCTAACAAACGGGAGGATGATGCGAGCGGTCTATAATTATTACGAAAGGACGATGCTTCGAGGCCGGAAGGAATCAGATTGTTTGCGCATTTGTGCGGTAGCTAGGAGGAAATAGAATGGAGATACATATTAAGACCGCTATCTCTTACTTGATGAGATCGTCGGGTGGTAGCGTTATTCCGAATCATGAGAAACGATACTTGTTTTTTGTTGTTCCGAAAGTGGCTTGTAGCTCTTGGAAAAACGTAATAGCAAATGATTTACGGCTTTCAATAGGGTGCACAGTTCATAAGACCAAGTTTCCTCAGGTTTTTCGGGTCGGACGAAAATATGATGGATATTTTAAGTTTGGATTTGTGCGGAATCCATTCGATCGACTGTGGTCATGCTTTAATCATAAAATCCATCGGAATGAAGACCACAATTCGAACAATTACAAAAATGGTGTAGCAAATGAGCTTGCTAAATATTACTGTTTTAAAGGCGGTATGTCGTTCCCAGATTTTGTTGAGGCGGTTTGTGGAATCCCCGATTACTTTTCGGACCAGCACTTTCGCTCTCAACATACCTTTTTGTACAAAGGAAAGAAACCCTTAACGAGCTTCGTCGGAAGGTTTGAGCAAATCCAAGAGGATGCGGAAAAAGTACTCAAAATTATCGACTATCGAGGCTCGTTTCCTCATGTGATGGGTTCACGAAATTTAGACTATAGTGATTTTTATAGTGAGAAAATGAGGAAGTTGGTGGAACAAAGATATTTTAGTGACTTGAGATTGTTTAATTATAAATTTTAAAATTAGATCTGGGATGTCGTGAAACTTGTTTCTGTAATATTAACAAATTATAAACGAAGCGATGAGGCGGTTCGAGCTTTCGAAAGTATTTCTGCGCAAGACTACGACGAGATTGAAATTGTAGTTGTATTAGATTATCCAAACAGAGAATTTTGTAGTTTCCTCTCTTCGGTAGATTGTCGTTTTCCAATAAAGATAGTTAGTACATCTTCGCCATCGTCTGGGCTCGCCGCCGCACGAAACTGCGGTGTATCAAATTCTACGGGTGATTATCTGGCGTTCATCGACGATGATGATGTCTGGGATCGTCGAAAAATTAGTTTTCAGTCTCGTCGCTATAGAGAAACCGCTTCGGATGTGGTTTCATGCGGAATTCGACGACATATTGGGGGTGGGCGCGAGACTAAAATTAGTGCAGTGGTTAGAGGAAGTGTCCGATCCTATATACAAAATTGTTCTGGTATTCTCAGGACCGTTCCTTCTAGTATATTTATTTCTCGAGAGTACTTCTACTCAATAGGAGGATTTGATGAAGATCTAGTAACTGGAATTGATCATGATTTTTGGTTCAAATTGGCGGAGGCGGACGCTGTTGTAGATTTTGTCGAAAAAGCTTTAGTGGAAGAACATGTGAGTGGCGATATTGACACGAAAATGACCACTCGAATCTTTGAGCGAATAAGTGGATTGGAAGTGTTTTGTGATAAATGGAAACCCCGTTTTGAGAATCTGTACGGTTCAATTTTTTCGCAGGAATATTTTGACAAATATAAGTCGATCGTCTTGATAGAGCTATTTCTTCGGACCTATCGAGACATGCCGGAAGATAGTATAAAACTATTTAGGAATGAACTTGGTAAAGTCGGTTTAAGGCATGGCCTGGTCGCTAATATGAAAGTTCGTGTGATTTTTCTAATCGGGAGACGTCTTTCCACCTTCGTTCAGGATGTTGTGCGTCGGATAAAGAATGTAGTTTTTATATGATTTCTGTTGTTACAATAGTCTATAACTCTCCGGAAGACCTTAGATGCACTATAGACAGTGTTTCCTCGCAGGAGTTCGAAGATTTCGAGTTTATTGTTATAGATGGAGGTTCTGATGTTGAGACTATCAATGTGATAAATGATAATTTTGGGATTATCGATATATTGGTTAGTGAGCCCGATAGGGGTATTTCGGATGCCTTTAATAAAGGTGTTTCGTTAGCTGGGCGAGAATATGTAATATTTTTAAATGCGGGTGATCGATTTTTAGAGTCCACGACGCTTAAAGATGCTTCAAATAAGATAAAAGAATGTGTAAGCGGTGGTGACATTATTTATGGTGACAGTATTGGTGTCGGTTCCGGTTACGCGATTATGAGATGTGGGGACCACCAAAGGCTGAAACAGCACAATTCTATATGTCATCAGGCTGTTTTTATTCGGAGGCAGTTTCTTTTGAGAAAATCGTTCGATCTTGATTTAAAATTAAAAATGGACTATGATTTGTGGCTTCGTTCATTAGAATCCGGAAATTTCGTAAAAATTGATGTGGTCGTTTGTTTATATTCTTTAAGTGGGATTTCTGCTATGCGAGAAAATCGGTTTAAAGGAAGGGTTCTCGAGATTTTGTTGAGAGATGAGCATCATCTTTTAGGTGGGTGTGGGTGTTTTAATATTATGATTCTCTTTATGAATAGTCTTCTATCTAGATGTGAGTGGATGGAGATTGTTGTGCAAAAAGTGAAAAAGAAAATCGGTTTATATCCGTATCACAGTGAAAATATTTGTTTGTATGATGAGATATTTGGAAGAAAAGTAGGGAGGAAATAATGATTAGTATTAAGTGGATAAGAGCCTGGGTTCTTTGTTATTTGGGATTTGGTGCTTTTTCTGCATTCTTGGCGTTTGGGGTTGGTCGGTTTAGCTCAAGCCTGTCGACTTTGGCGATTTATTTCGGAATTTTCTCCGCGATGGCCTTCCTTAAACCATGGAGAATGAGAGGTCTGGAAAATATTTTACTGTTCTTGATAGTCGTAAGCCCTTTTCATTTTTTCATTCGATATAGTTCCCCGTTTAATTTTATCACCACAGCGTGGCGCGAGGTGCTTTTTGTTTGGGTCGTGTTCTTTTTTCTGGTCCAAATTTTCTCGGGCGTTCTCCGAGTTAGACTTTCGTTATTAGTTTGTGTCGTCTTGTTCTTTAACTTTTGGTGTGTTTTAGTTGCGCTTAAATCCGGTAATTCGTTTATCGGGTCTGTGCTTGGTGTCCGTGATCTTGCTAAGTACTCACTTATTTCGGTAGTAACCTGTTCATTGTGCGAAAAAAATCCAAGGTATGCAATTAGAATATTTTATGTTCTTATAATTACTTGTGTTTTAACGGTATGTATTAATTTAGCGCTGTACCCGGTGCATGGGGATATGTATTTTAGGGATTTCTTTACTCCGGGAAAAGGCACCTTAACCAGATCTTTTGGTCCGATTGATCTCCGGAGATTAGAATCGTTTATGGGCAGTGGTCCTTCACACATAGGCGTGTTTTCTGCTTCGGCGTTAGGTCTCATAATGGGTGCAATAATCTCAAGAATAGGAAAGGTTAGGAGTTGGATTTTCTTAATGATCCCCGTTTTGTTTTCGATAGTTCTCTCTGTTTCAATTTCTGCGCTCGCTGGCGTGGCGTTCTTGTTCCTCACTTATTTTCCACTTCTACGCAAAGCACATTTCCTGTATTTAGTTGGTGCTCCGCTATTTGTGTTACTTCTATATCTTCTCAATATTGGGATGTCTGAAGGTGTGACGAAAAATGTTTTGGGGCTCCAGGATATGAATATTTATCAGTATGCGGCCCAAGTCTTTTTAGGAGAGACTTATGGATACTTTTGGGATGCCAGTCTGCAGGATCCATCGATCTTAGTCTTTGGTAGTGGGCTTGGCGTAGTTGGAGATAAATCGATGCTTGGTATCCAAGTCGGTGAGATTCATGTCTTAGGATCCACGGATGGCGGATGGGCTGAGCTGGTTTATCAGGCGGGGGTTTTCCCGCTATTGGGATTCTTCGGATTGTTTTCTGTTGTGTTTATTTCTTTTATTAGCGCCTCCCTAGATCGAAGAATTTATCAATTTTGGCCCGTAATTCCGTTGACTGGTGCATTTTTTGCACTTTTTGGTTCAGTTCATTCTTTACCATGGATCAGGGTTGGTTCAGACATCAATTTTTGGGTGCTATTGGGGTCAATTTATGCTATGCTTCACCTTGTCATATCTACGAGAAATCGTAATAGAACGTTATAATGTATTCTGTTGTCATACCTACATTGGGGCTTGGTCCCTATCTTGGAGAAGCTATAGACAGTGTCTTGAGGCAGACTTTGTTGCCTGACAATATTTTTGTGGTTATAGACGGCCCAGTTCCAGTTTGTTTGTCAGATTTGGAAAAGTCTCAGATAGTAAGATTCATATTTTTAGGAAGGCGCTTTGGTGCAAATGCAGCCAGGCGAGAAGGGCTGCTTAAGGTGGATAGTAAGTATGTAATGTTTCTTGACGCCGATGATATAATGCGGCCTAGGAAGGCAGAAGTTCAAATCGAATATTTGGAAAGAAATACGGAAGTTGTAGCTGTTTCCTGCAATCGAGGCGTTGTAATAAATGGTTGTGTGCGCAAGGAAACGACATTTTCGAGTGATTACGCGGAGAAACGATTCCATTGCGATAATATTTTCGGGTCTTTTTCGTTTATGTGTTTTAGAAGGTCGGCTTTAGGCGGAAATGAGGTCTTCGATTTGCAAATGAAATCTTTTCAAGACTATGATTTGTATTTCCGTATCATTCGGAATGGCCCGATTAGATTTTTGGAGGATGTCCTTGTTGATTATCGAGTTCATAAATCAAGTTCTCGAATATCTTCGAATTTTGATGTTGTTATGGTTGGGCAGGCTAGATTTTTGAAAAAGCATATTCTGGATCTTACGCTCAGGGAATCAATGTACCATTTTGGTCGGTATTGTATATATCGATCATTGTCGTCTCGTTTTGGCGTATCTATCATTAAAGCATTTCAAGGGTTTGCTTTAATGTGTGTTTCCATGAAATTTGATCGACGGACTTTCCAAAGTGCTGTTCGGTTGTGCGTTCAAGTTTTTTTTACCTCATTTGGGCGTTAGCCCGGTGTGTTGTGTTTTTCAGTAAACTTTAGTTTTAATATTCATGGGTAGGTTGTGTTTATGTGTCCCTCGTAGTGGTAGAATAGTGACCGGAGTCGCGAATGCGTGCGAACTTTTAGTTGATGGTCTTAGGAGGGATGGAGTTGATTTTTTTGTTGTCGACTCGACAGGTAGCAAGTGCAACTTCAAAGTTGGAAGCTTTTCATGCTTGAGAGCGTTTGAGACTATATTTGTTGTTTGTAAGGTTTGGTTTTTTTTGTTGTTTTCGACTACCTATTACTCGACGATGTCGACCTCATTTTTTGGCTTTTTTAGGGATTATTTGACAATTGGTTTTGCGAGTCTATTGAGGCGAAGAACGATTTTACATCTTCATGGAGGCGGGTTTGAAGAATTTTATCGACGTCAGAATGCAATTGTTCGGCACTTGATACGGAGTAATCTAGCCAGGACGGATAAAATCATCGTTTTAGGCGACCTTTTGAAGGAGCAATTCTGCGTAGTAGGAAAGTTTGTAGAGGATAAGCTTATTGTCGTCCCTAATGGATTTCCAAGAGATCTCCCTGAACCTAAACGGATTGCACGGAAGTTAGCGTGTAGATTCGAATTGTTGTATCTGTCGAGTTTGATGCCGTCGAAGGGGTATCTCGATGTTTTGGATGCCGTTTCGATGTTAAATAACCTCTTTCCAAATAAGTTTCATTTAAATTTGTGTGGAGGATTTATAAGTGCATCAACCGAGGTTGGTATTGCGGTTAAAAATGCTGAGGAATTGAAAGGTTATATTGAAAATAGAGGATTAGAAGATATCGTGACTTACCATGGGCAAGTGATCGGGAATGAAAAAGAGGAACTTTTTATAACGGCAGACATTTTCTTGCTCCCAACCTATTACCCGTGGGAAGGACAGCCGCTGAGTATAATAGAAGCTCTTGCGTTTTCTCTACCGGTCATTACCTGTCGGCATAAAGGAATACCCGAATTGGTAGAGGACGGCATAAACGGTCTGTTCGTTAATGCTGGTTCACCTGCGGAAATCCGCCGCGCGGTGTTAGAGATCACTTCGGATGATGAAAGATATTTTCGTTTCTGTAGTGCCTCCCGCGAACGGTATGAGAGATTCTTTCGTAGGGACGTTCATTTATCTCGATTGATTCCGGTAGTTAGAGGCTTTTCGAAAGATGCGTGATTGCGATGGGAGATACCAACAGAGATGAAATTGAATATATTTTATTTGTTTCGGAGTTGTTTTACCCGGAGGAGAATGCTACGGGGTATTTTTTGACCGGAATTGCTGAAGGGTTGAGTTCAGGGGGGTATGAAGTGTCGGTAATTTGTGCTCAACCGGGTTACAATGATAGGGGAACAAAAGCGCCCGTTCGGGAGACACGTCATGGTGTCTTCATTCGACGGTGCTGGTCGAGCTCCTGTGATCATCGGGGAATTTTCGGGCGTGCTCTGAACTTTTTGACCACCAGCCTCTCGCTCGGATGGCGCGCACTGTGGGAAATTCGACGGGGTAAGACGGTGATGGTCGTCACCAATCCTCCGCTGGTTCCTTTCATGGTGCGGATGGCCTGCTGGTTAAAAGGTGGTCGCTTCGTCTTGTTGGTCCACGATGTCTATCCAGAGGTCTTTGTCTCGGTAGGGTGGATGCGGAGGGGCGGAATTTTCTTTCGTCTGTTGGATATACCGAACCAGATTCTTCTTCGATCTTGTCGCGAGATCATTGTTCTTGGACGCGACATGAAGGAGTTGATCGCCGGGAAGCTTCCCGAGAGGTGCCGATTCAGGGTCCATACCATTCCGAACTGGGCCATGGATGAGGTCGTTGCGGAAACTCCGAGTTCAGGTTCGGCGCGAGAGCGATTTGGGATCCCGGACAATGCCTTTCTCCTCGTCTACAATGGCAATCACGGGAGAACCCATTTTTTGGAAGTCTGGGTCGCTTTGGCCGCAGCGCTTTTGGACGATGATCGATTCCGGTTTCTTTTCGCCGGAGAGGGGAGTGGAAAGGCGAAGTTTGAAGAGGCGGTCGAGCGGGCAGGGATCACGAATCTACATACGACCTCCTTTGTCTCGCGCGAGGATTTGGCCTCGCTTCTCCATTCCGCAGATCTGTTGCTCGTGTCGTTTTTCCCGGGAATGGCTGGGGTCTCGGTACCCTCGCGGCTGTACAACCTCATGGCCGCTTCGAGGCCGGTCCTCGCCGTTGCCGATTCTCATTCGGAGGTCAGTCAGGTCTTGGCTGAAGAGGATTGCGGGTGGGCCTTTCCCCCAGAGGGCTCGCCCCAGGAGATCGCCGCGAAGATCGCCCCCCTTCTCCGTGAGCTGGTGGAGAATCGCGACCGGTTGAAAGAAAAGGGCGAGAACGGTCGGAAAGCCGTCCTGGAGAAATATACCCGCGAGAAAGTCATCGAGCAGTATCGGGAAGTGCTAACCACTTTCGAGCGGAGCGACACTCAATCGAACGGAGTGACGGGCGAAGCAAATGGACACCGATGAACACTGATGGGGAGGGATGTGTGGGTATTGAATTTTTGCGAGTGAGCGGATGACAACGTTGTTCAGGTGAAGATTTGAGAAAACTGGAAAAAGTCGAAGTCATCAACAGATCGGGATGGGATCCACCGTATGTTGGGAGTCTTGAATCCTTAAAGTTGGGGAAGTATCAGGTTTGTGATGTTGCGATCACAGGCGATGCGCCGAAAGATTTTATTCGAATTTACGAATACGGCCATGGAAAAAGGAACTCTCCGAATAGCTGGCCGAGTTATATCTCCAAAGTCGGACACAAATGGTATCCTATGGAATCCATAATGGAGCATTTTTTTACTCGCTTAGGGCAGAGTCTGGGTTTTCGGATGGCGGACTCGAAGCTGATCAATGCCCATGGACAAATACGATTTTGTAGTCGATATTTTCTGCGTAATGGGGAGAGTTTGATCCACGGAGCGGAACTGTTTTGGGGATATTTGGAAGACCAGGAGCTGGTGCAGCGAATCGAGGCTGAGGATGAGTCGCGAAATCTTTTCACATTTCAGTTTGTACAGGATTCCATTCTGAAGCGGTATCCCACTCAGAGTTTTGAAATACTTTGGGATTTTGTGAGGATGATTCTGTTTGATGCGATTGTGGGAAACAATGACCGTCATTTCTATAATTGGGGCGTAATCGAGCATCCGGAAGAAAAAATCGAACCTAGGTTCTCGCCCATCTATGATACTGCAAGAGGGTTGTTCTGGAATTCTCGGGAAATTCAGTTGAAGAAGTATCTTGAAGAGAAGGGCAGTTATCGTCGGAAACTCGAGCAATATGTGGAAAGAAGTCGTCCGAAAATCGGTTGGGAGGGGGAGAAGAATCTCAACCATTTCCAGCTCTGGCAAAATCTGGTCTCTTCTTCAGGGCACTGGTCTTCGATGGTCTCCGAGTTTTCGAAAGTTCGAGTGTTGGCGGAGGCCGAGAAACTGTTGGGCGGCCAGGAATTTTCGAAATTGATGAGTCCCACGAGAGCCCGTATTCTCCTTGACTGTTTGGATCTGCGTTTGAATTATTTAGGGTTCTAATTACTATAAGTAATATTATGAAAGCGGTTTATAAGTGTTTGCAACGTCTGGGAGGTGCTGTGCGAGGAGATGACGCACAGCGGGCATCGCACGGCAATGTCGAGCGAACATTTGGCGTCTGGTATGGTGACTTGCAGGTGGGAGTTTTGAAGGAGGCTCTGGATGGGTGGCGATTTTCCTACAGTGAGGATTTCCTCAAGCAAGACCGAGTTCGAGTGATTGCCGATTTCCCGCAAAAGGAAAAGTCCTATGCGATGAAAGACCTGTGGCCTTTCTTCGCTTCTCGGATTCCCAGTTTGGAGCAGCCCAAGGTCCAAAAGCAGATTGAACGAGAGAACATTGATTCTGGCGACAAAGGGGCTCTGTTAGAGCGTTTTGGAAAGCATTCAATTGCAAATTCTTACACGCTAGCGCCTGCTCGATAACGCTTGGATAGAAGAAGAACTGGATTTAGGATCCAGTGCCGCAATAGGGCGGGATGAGTGGGGGTTTGATTTTTTGCGAGTAATCGGATCAGTGCCCACCAGTTCATCAGTGGTTGGAAAGAATGGGTTTCAGCGAAGAGGTTCAAAGTAGGCAGATTTGAAGATCGAAAAGCAATTGCCTCAGGCGCGTATCCTAATCGTTTTCGAATTCTGCGAGAGTCCGCAGGAGACGATGGTGCCGGAGGTGCGCGACGAGTTGGAAAAGCGGGGGGCTCGGGTGGCTTATCTGCAGGGGATTTTTCGGCAGTACCGCCCCGGTGGACTCGGTTGGACTCGGTTTCTCAATTACGGCTGGATGGCTCTTGCTCTGCCGTGGAGACTTCTGTCGGTCCGTCCGACCCAGGTTCTGGTCCGCTCAACGCCGCCCGGAATTCAGATTTGGGTGGCACTGTGGATGAAGCTTTTTCGCCGCAAGGGAGTGCTCTGGCTGATGGATTATCATCCCGAGATTGAGGCAAGGGGATTGGAAAATCGGGGAAAGTTCGGTCGGGTTGTTGCTCTTTGGCTTCGAAAGATCGATCGTTGGAGTCAGGGGGCATACTCCAAAATTGTCGTTCCGGATGCTGCTATGGAGGAGGCTGTCCGCGCCAATTCTTCCCAGGCGGAAATTGTCGTGTTTCCTACTTGGAAAACAGGCGCCGAACGAAGAACGCCGAGCAAAGAACAAGAAACAACGAACCGAGAATCGAGAACCTCAATCAACGAACGAAGAACGGCGAACGAAGAACAACGAACAAAAATTCTCTACTGCGGAAACCTCGGTTCGGGCCACGACCTTGAGGAATTCGAGAGATGGACAGCGTTGGTTGCGACGAATATTCATCTGTTCACGGTGGGGACGGGTGATGCGGGCCAATCCCGGTTTCGTGAGCTGGCGGACCGGAGTCAGAATTTGGCGTGGACACATTGGGGAGCCCTTTCGGATGAAGAGTTACAGAGAAGATCGGGGGAAGAAGGGGTGGATTTTGGGCTGGTGCTCATGAAGGAGCAATGGGCTGGGCTCATGTCCCCAAGTAAATATGCGACTTATCTTAAGTTGAGTCTGCCGATTCTCTACTTTGGACCTCGTCACACGAATGCCGATCGGGTTTGCCGGGAGTTTGGAGGGGGGTGTTCCTTTTGCGGGAGCGATTTTTCGGAAGAACAATTTCTACAGATCTTCAACCAAAAGGAGTATGCTCGGCGAATGGAAGGAGTTCGCCGAGCATACTCCTACTTTGCCGCGAAAAATGCGGCCGAGTTTGTGCGAACCGTATTGTAATCGTTAGCGTTCTGCGGTCCTGATTGAGTTCGTCCAGAAAGCGATTGGAAGAGACAAAGGTTTCCGCCGTTGTGTTGTCGTCTAACAAGAACCGCCCAAGGGGGCGAAATCACAGGCGGGCCGCCTGCGCTATGCGGACCACGTTCCTTCTCCCCCTCATTCGAAATTCTCATTCTTCTTCCTGCAAATACGCTTCTTTGTCGTAGATGAGGTTCTCGGGCTTTTTCCAGACGAGGACGCTGACGACGAGGAGCACGAGAACGAAGAGGCCGATGCCGGCGTAGAGAGTAGTGGCTTTCAAGTCGGCGGGCAGATCGACGGCCATCAGGACGGAGGCGAGAAAGACCTCCACGATGAGAAGGGCGAGGACGTAAAAGCCCAGCGGGGCATGGATGGCGCGAATGATCGGTCGGCGTGAGTGGGGTTGGGAAACAGGTTCAGCCATGGCAGAGCAGACTGTAATCCTGAAAACAGAGCAGGGGCAAGGCAATCCGGCGGAGGTCAGAGGTCAGCGGGTAGAATGTAGCCCAGGTGGTCCGCCTGTGATTTCTTCCCGGAGCGCAGATCTTCAGACTGCATCGCGTCGGAGAGGGCGAAGGCAGTACTTTTATCGGGCACTTGCCAGTTCGCGAGCCGGGCGCACTTCACGGGCTATTTGCGGACCTTTTTCGGCCTGAATCCGGCGCAAGTCGGTATCGGCCTGCATCTGCTGCCAAAAGCTTTCGTGCTGCCCAAAGTAGCGCCCCAGCCGGATCGAGTATTCGGCATTGATCCGCCGTTTGCCTTTGATGATTTCGTTGAAACGAACATAGGCGATACCGGTGGCCTCCGCTACTTCTTTCTGGGTCAGCCCCATGGGCTCGAGGTATTCTTCAAGCAGTATCGTGCCGGGTGGGTCGATGGGAAGGTGTGTCTTGTGGGTCATGGTATATCCTGTCGGTTTAGTGATAATCGGTGATTTCAACTTTGTGGGCGTCGCTGCCCTCCCAATGGAAGCAGATTCGCCACTGTTCGTTAACGCGGATGCTGTGCTGCCCGAGGCGGTTGCCGCGCAGGGATTCCAGGCAGTTGCCCGGAGGAATGCGGAGTTCTTCGAGGTGTTTGCTTTTGTCGATAATGCGAAGCTTGTTGAGGGCGCGGCGCTGAATCTCGGTGGGCAACCTCGGGACTCGCTTGCCTGCGAAAATTTGGGCGGTCCGTTTGTCACGGAAGCTCTTGATCATGCTAACAGAATCACAGTTATGTGTAATTTTGTCAAGGGAGAATCACAGAAACCTGTGATTCTATTCGAAAGGCGAGAAATCCGGGATCTTCGAAAAGGGTTGAATCCATGATCTCGCTTGCGGGCGAAGCGCGCTCGGTGCTCTTGTAAAATAAAATACGGTTTGAACCACCGAGTGCATCGAAAGTGGGGAGAAAGGCAAGTGCTACGCGGCGTCGGCACATTCCTTTCAATCGCTGGCCTGAGGCGAGCGATGGTTCGCGACATTTCTCGCCGGAGCGAACGACTGAAGTCGATTCGGGTACGGGAGAGGCGAATGGCTGCGGGACAATTCTCCCGGTGTTTCTCGTGTAGCCCAGGCGGCCCGCCTGTGATTTCTCCCCGAAGCGCAGATCTTTAGACTGCGTCGCGTCGGAGCGGCGCCTTTTCCCCTCGTCCTGCGCCCTACGTCCCGCGCCTCATTCCTACGACTGAAGTCGATTCGGGTACGGGGGAAATTTCTTCAGAGTTTGGAGTTCACTATCTCCCCACTGATTCTGGTCCTCCGCCCTCTGACCGACCACTGATTGCTGTCCTCTGCGCCCGAAATCCCAGCTCGCGCTGGATTTTCTCGGACGAGAAGGCGGCATTGCCGGTGAGTTTTTGTAAGGCGTCCGAATCGAAGACGAAGCGTTTGCCGCGAAGCTTTCCGATGCCATCGCCGAGTCGAGCCAAGAGCTTCAGGGCCCCGAGCGGGATTGTCCAGCGGGGCGGAGGCCGATCGAGTTTGGCGAGGAGTGAAAGGTAGAGTTCCCGGGTGGAAAAGGGGGCTCCATCGGTGACGTTGAAGACCTGACCCGCCGCCTTTTCATGGCGGCAAGCGAGAATCAGGGCTTCGACGGCCTCGTCGATGTGGACTCGGGAACGAAGGTTTCCGAATTCCGGAATCGGGGGAAACCGGTGGCGGCGGATGGCTTCCTCCATCTTTTCCATGTTCCCCGTTTCGCGCCCACCGTAGATCATGGAAAAGCGTAAAACTACCGGCTCGGGGACGTAGCCGCCGTGGAGGACCATCTCCTCGGCTTCGAGCTTGGTGCGTCCATAGGGAGTTTTGGGGCCGGTGGGAGCGGTCTCATCAAGAATTTCCGGTGGGTTCTCGGGATAGACTTTCACTGTGCTGGCGAAGATAAGCCGTTTGACCCCCTGGGCTTTCGCGGCGGCGAGTAGCTTTTGCGTGCCGTCAAGGGTGATCTTTCGGTAGCTTTCCTCCTCCGATCCGGGGCGCTCTTCGAGGGCGTGGGCCTTGCCAGCGAGGTGGACGACTATCGATACGCCATCGAGAGCTTTCGCGGGGATCGGATCCGCAGCGAGATCGCAAGGGAAGAACGAGGGGCTGTCCGACAGTGGGAGGGTTGCTTCAGCGCCCTCCTCAGGGTCCTGCCGGGCGGGCTCATGTCGCCCGAGAGTGACGACCTCGTATTCGGCCCGGGCGCGTTCCAGAAAGGCAGAGCCGAGATACCCGGTTGCTCCGGTGATCAACATCCTCGGGGGGGCGTGCGTGTCCGGAAAAAATTCGTCGCTCATTGGGAAGTGATCGTAGGGGCAAGAAGCTTCGCGAGGCAAGTCAGGCTGCGAAAACGAATCTTTTCAGTACAAACAAAGTCACCCGGGCGGCGCGCCTGTGGTTTCTCTCCCCGAAGCGCAGATCTTCAGACTGCGTCGCGCCGGAGCGGCAGCGTGCGGGAGCTGGAAGCTCCCACTACCTTGGTTTCACCCGGGATTCTTCTTTCGCAGTTTTCCATTCGTCATTCACGTCCCACGTCCTGCCTAGACGCACCGAACGACTAAAGTCGATTCGGGTACGGGGCAGAGCCCTCGGATCGAATTCAATGCGTTAGAGCGGGTTCGTTGTTCTGGCTTCAGCCAGCTCAAACGTACCCCAGGCCTCCCGCCTATGATTTCTCCCCGGAGCGCAGATCTTCAGACTGCGTCACGTAGGAGTAGCGCCTTTTCCCCTCGTCCCCGCGCCCCACGTCCCTCGCCCCATTTCTACGACTAAAGTCGATCGGGTACGGGGGCAATCCTCCCGTTCCAGTTCAATACGTTGGAGCGGGTTCGTTGTACTGGCTTCAGCCAGCGCGTCCTGCTTTCGGCAATCTCAGGTCAGGCAAAGGCCAGAACAACGAGGCGGAGAGGCAATGCGCGGGAGCTAGAAGCTCCCACTACTTTTTTGATTCGCCCTTCGCCATGAGCTTCCCGCCCTCCGGTCTGACCTCTGCCGTCTGACCCACGAGGGTGTTTTCGTTTGCAATACTCCGTATTATTGCGAGAATTTCCTCATGCAGAGTTCAATCACGACGAGCATTCGACTGAGTCCCCGATTGAGGAAGGCGCTGGAGCTTCGCGCGAAGCGTGAAGGAAGGGGGAAGAATTGGGTAATTTCCCAAGCGTTGGAAAGCTATTTGGAGAGTTCCGATGTCGATGAATTGGCTGCCGAAGCGCGGCGCCAGTCCATTCTTGCCTCGTCGCGAAGTACGGAAGACTGGACGGTTGGGGCGGATTGGGAAGATTGGAAGTGAAGAGGGGGGATGTGGTGCTATGCGTGATCGCGGGTGATTACGGAAAACCTCGTCCAGCGGTTGTCATCCAGTCTGATCTGTATAATCCCACGCACTATTCGGTGTCAGTGTTGCCGATCACCTCGCATTTAGTGGATGCCCCACTTTTCAGGGTCGATCTGAAACCGGGGAAGCAGAATGGGTTGAGGAAGAATTCGCAAGTGATGGTCGATAAGATTACCGCGATTCGGAGAGACCGCATCAAAGAGTCGATTGGCCGCCTCAGTCCAGGGGCAATTGCGAAGATTGAGGAGTGCCTTGAGCATTTTCTCGATCTGTCCGCCTAGTTTTTTTTGATTCGCAGTTCATTCTTCACAACTCGCGATTCCCGAATTCTCTTCAAGTTTCCAATTCACCCTTCATCCCTCAAAGCACCGCCTGCCGTCTACTGACCTCTGACTACCAACCACTGATTTCTGTTCTCGCTCCACCGTTTACCGACAGCCGATCACCGTCCACCGACCACCGACCACCGACCATGGCCCTTCAGGTTTCCGATTCATCCTTCATCCCTCGAAACACCGACCACCGACCACCCGATTCCCGCTTGTCTTCGCTCGGTAAGATTGCCCTAATGGGCATTCTGTTTTCCCGAAAGGGAGGCTCCTCATGAGTAAATTGACACATTTTCTTCGAAGCGTTCTCGCGGGTCCTCTCGCATTGGCGTTCTTGGATTATTGCATTGCTTATGTCGCCATCATCGTGGCCTTGAAGTTGGCTCCAAAGTTTCGGGTCGATATTCTGGAGGGGATCGCCCCAAACACGCAGCTTTTCTCGTTCTGGTTCGTACTTCCGGTTCTCACGGTGATCGGAGCTCACATTTCAGGGCTTCACAATCACCTCCAGATTCGTTCGCGGTTGCGGATTATCGCCCTCTCTGCAATTACCCCGGTCATCGGGCTGATCTTTTTCGGCGTATTTTTTGCCATTGTTCAGTTTGAACTTCTGGGGCGGGTGGTCTCCGGGCTTTACTGGCTCTTGGCTTTTGGGGGAATTGCTTTTTCGCGTTTGTTTGCCTGGAGCTACCAGTCGGGCGCGATTCACCGAATCATGGTTTTTGGAGAGCAGAGTAATTACTTCAGCATGCAGAATCGGCTGTACGCGACGCGGCTGCCCTTACGGGTTGTTGGATTCACTAATACGAAGCGCAACGCGGAGGGTGGGAGCTATGAAGATGAGGGGAAGACGGGATTTCTCCGTCCGGCCGACATGCCGCTCGCCGAGTTTTTTGAAAAGATGGAGGTCGATGAAGTTCTCGTCGATACGCCCCATGAACTTTCGGAAGGGGATCGGGATGGGCTGATGACCTGCATGGCTAGAGGGATTCGGGTCATGAATCTGAACTACTTTTTTGAGCGGCGTTTGCTCCAGGTATTCTCTTCGAACCTGAGCGAGAATTGGTTTTGGTCGCAGGACCCGGTCTACTTTCATCCCTTTTTCTTCGCGGCGAAGCGCGCGGTCGACCTCTTCCTCAGTCTCTGTGGGCTTCTCTGTCTTGTTCCGGTCTTCCCGTTCCTGGCCTTGGCCATCAAGCTGCAGGACGGCGGGCCGATCTTCTATCGCCAGACCCGTTGCGGGCAATACAACCAGCCCTTCACCATCTACAAGCTGCGGACCATGCGTCAGGATGCCGAAAAGGACGGAGCGGCTTGGGCTCAGAAAGGGGATTGCCGCGTCACTCGTCTCGGGCGCTTTCTCCGAAAGACTCGCTTCGACGAAACTCCCCAATTTTGGAATGTGCTCAAAGGGGACATGTCCTTCATCGGCCCCCGCCCCGAGCGCCCGGAAATGATCGACGAAATCGAAGAGGAAGTTCCGAACTATTCCTACCGCCACTTGGTCAAGCCCGGCATTACCGGCTGGGCCCAAATCAATTACGGCTATGGCGCTTCCATCGCCGACGCCCGCAAGAAGCTCGACTACGATTTGTATTACCTGAAGTACGCCAGTGTTGTCTTGGAGATCCAAATCCTCCTCGGCACTGTAGTGGCCATGGTCAAAGGCGCCCGGTAGGAGCGGGGGGACGACAGGGATGAAGGGTGAATAGGAAACCTGATGGGGGAAGACCGAAACTTACCCCCAGGCTTCCAGCCTGTGATTTTGAATATCCGCTCCGGGCCGGCAGGTGAGACTCATTGGTACAGTTCAGATATCCGTCTAACGCAATGCACCATTTTCATTTTACCATTCGCCATGAGTCCTTCGCCATCCAGTATCCACCCCAACACAGGCAGGCTGCCTGTGGTACATTTGGATTGCCCAATCTGCCGAGCGAAACCACAGCATTTGCCGACAACCGACAACCGACAACCGACAACCGACAACCGACAACCGACAACCGACAACCGACAACCGACAACCGGATCCCCACCCGCGCTAATTCGTAATCTCTCTGCATTGACTAACTTCCGAACTTCAAAGCTTCCCAACTTCCCAACGCCCGCATTTTTCCGATTCATCCTTCACCCTTCGCTCCGATGCGCTTTGAGCGTCTGGGACACGACTTGAATCACGCGGTTGCGTTCATCCGGGGTGAGCCCAGATCCGCTGGGGAGGCAGAGGCCGTGAGAATACAAATCTTCGCTGACGCTTCCGCCGAAAATCCGGTTCTCTCGGTAGAGAGGCTGGAGGTGCATGGGTTTCCAGAGCGGACGGGATTCGATGCCTTGAGCGTCGAGCGCCTTGCGGAGGAGGTCTGGGGTGACTGCGGTTGCGGACGGATCGAGGAGCAGGCAGCTGAGCCAGTAGTTGGGTTGCCCGGTAGCTCCGTAGGGGATCCAGCGGATCTCCGGATACGGGGCCAGCGCTTCTTGGTAGGCGACAAAGGTTTGTTGGCGGCTGGAGATCAGGTCGGGGAGGCGGGATAACTGCCCGCGGCCGATTGCGGCGGTTAGATTGCCCATCCGGTAGTTGAACCCGACCTCTTCATGTTGGTAGTGGGGGAGGGGCTCCTTGGCTTGGGTGGCGAGGAAGCGGGCCCGATCCGCGTCGGATTGATTTTTGGAAATGAGCATCCCGCCCCCACCAGTGGTGAGCAGCTTGTTTCCGTTGAAGGAGAAAATCCCGTAGTCCCCCTGGAGCCCGGCGGGTCCGTTGAGCGGATCGTCATGCGACGTCGGGTTTTGGTAAACGGTCCCCACCGCTTCGGCGGCATCTTGGATGAGGGAAATGCCATGAGCTCTACAAAGTGGAGCGATGCGACCGTAGTCGGCGCATTGGCCGTATAAATCCGTGCAGATCAGCGCGCGCGCGGGAGCGCCTTCCCGGGAAAGGGTCTCGAGGGCTTCGGCGAGGCAGTCCGGATCGAGATTCCAAGTGGACCGGTCACTGTCGAGAAAAACGGGCTCGGCGCCACAGTAACGGACGGCGTTGGCGCTCGCGACAAAGGTGAAGTCGGAGACCAGCACTCGGTCGCCAGGCTCGATCCTCGAAAGAAGGAGGGCGAGGTGAAGGGCAGCGGTGCCAGAGGAGAGGGCGGTGCAGAAAAGGTCATCCCTAGGCGAACCGTCGGGATGGTATTCCCGAGAGGCCCCCGATAGATAGCGGACCATCTCGGATTCAAACGCATCGATCTCCGGCCCCACCGGAGCCACCCAGCCCGAATCGAAAGCCCGAAGAAGAGCCTCCCTTTCCCGTGGGCCAACATCCGGCGGCGAGAGGTAAATACGATCCATCGAAATCTATCTATCGCGAATCCTCCCCTCGAAGCAACTACCTTTGCCGCAAGGCAAACCGACTACAGACTGCCAGTGATCCCCAGTCCACCGCCCTTACGCGAAACAGGCAAGCTGCCTGTTCTACATTCAAAGTACCACAGGCTGCTAGCCTGTGATTTCGGATACCAAGCCGCCAGTGGGCAAAATCAGCCCTTCGCGGAATAACACGGATGGTCCCCCAAAGTAGTGAGAGCTTCCAGCTCTCTCATCTCCCGATGAGGTACAAAACAATTCCCGCCCCCGCGGGTGAAAAAGGTACCACAGGCTGCCAGCCTGTGTCCCCAACGCGCCCCCAGAAGTCATCCGAACCCCGCAACATAGGCAGCCTGTGCTACAAATGGATTTTCGATCCCCGTAGTCCAGATTCACCCTATTCATTCCGCAATCCGCCATGAGTCCTTCGCCATCAAGTATCCACTGCAACACAGGCAAGCTGCCTGGGGTACATTGGGACTTGTCCCATCCACCGAACGAAACCACAGCATTTGCCGACCACCGACCACCGACCACCGACCACCGACCACCGACCACCGACCACCGACCACCGACCACCGTCCACCGACCTTCAGGTTTCCGATTCACCCTTCATCCCTCAATCACCCTTCATCCCTCAAAACAACTTTACCCGTCTAAGATTCTATTTACAGTTCCCCTGTCTACTTAGTCTTTCTGTGCTCTTGGTTTTCTTCAGCTCTCTTCATCGATAAGATGATTCGAATCGTTCTGCTTGCCTTGGTCTATTCGGCCCTTTTTGTCGCGGCGTTGTTGCTGGCTTACGAGGTGCGATTTGATTTTTTGATCCCGGAGTCCTATCGGGATCAGCGTTGGTGGGCGCTCCTCTATGTCTTGCCTCTCAAGTTGCTGGCCCTCTTTTGCTTTGGGCAGTTTCGGGGGTTGCTATCTTTCTTTCGGGTTCCGGATTTGAATCGGACCTTTGCGGCTCTGTTTTTGTGCAGCCTGATCTTTTTTGCGATCCGGATATTTCCTGCTCCCGGTTTGGTGGACATCCCCCGCGGGATCATTCTCGCTGATCTTTTGTTCTCCACGGTCGGGCTGGTCGGATTTCGGATGGTTTTGCGAATCTACCGGGAAAAGAAAGGGGCGGGGCCACGGGAAAAACATCAACGCCATCGGGTGGTGGTCATCGGTGCGGGTTCGACGGGAGCCGCTCTCGCTGCGGACCTTTTGGCCCGTCCTCAGCTCGGGTTGCATCCGGTTGTTTTCCTCGACGACGACCCGGAGAAGAAGGGAAGGCAGATCCACGGGGTTCCCATCTGGGGAAATCCGGAACAGTTGGAGGATGCCGCTGAACGCTTTTCGGCTACTCGGATTGTCATCGCGGTGCCAACCCTCCAGGCGCGGCGAATTCGCGAAATTTTGAAGACCGCCGGAAACGTCGGGTTGGAGACGGTGATTGTCCCGAGCCTCCACGAGCTTTCGAGCGGACGGATCCGTGTTGAAGAGATGAGGCGGGTTGAGGTGGAAGATCTCTTGGGGCGGGAGTCGGTCCCGATCAAGGTCGACCTCATTCGAAAGATTGTCGAAGGGCAGACGGTTCTCGTTACCGGAGCGGGTGGAAGTATCGGCTCTGAACTGGTGCGCCAGTTGGCGACCCTGTCCCCGAAGAAACTGTTGTTGATCGACGCGGCCGAGAATGCCCTCTTCGAGATCGTAGAAGAGATGAGAGAGGGGTTTCCCGGGGTGGACCTGGAATCGTGGGTGCTCGATTATCGAGAGTGGGCGATCACTCGCCGCATTCTGGAAACGCAGCCGCCTTCGGTGATCTTTCATGCAGCTGCCTATAAACATGTTCCCCTGATGGAGTCCCAGCCTCGGGAGGCTGTCCTGAACAATTTTCTCGGGACCTACCAACTGTCGAAGCTCGCCATCGAGTTTGGGGTGGAGCGCTTTGTTCTCATCTCGACCGATAAGGCGATCAACCCGACGAGTGTGATGGGCTGCTCGAAGCGAATGGCCGAAATCGCTCTCCAGAGCCTTCAAAGGGAATCGCAGAATACGAAGTTCCTTGCGGTGCGTTTCGGAAATGTTCTTGGCTCCTCCGGGAGTGTAATTCCCACCTTTCGACGCCAGATCGCCCGGGGCGGACCCGTGACCGTGACGCATCCAGAGGTCACCCGCTATTTCATGACCATCTCTGAAGCGGTAGGCCTCGTCTTGCAGGCGGCTTCGCTGGGGGAGGGAGGCGAAATCTTTCTCCTCGAAATGGGCGACCCCATCAAGATCATCGACCTCGCCCGACAGATGATTCAGCTGAGCGGATACGAGCCGGAAACGGAGATTGAAATTGAGATCACCGGTCTCCGTCCGGGAGAAAAATTGTTCGAAGAACTGAACTACGACACCGAGACCTCCGACGAAACCAATCACCCCAGAATCCGTCGTCTCCAATGCCTCTCGGCGAGGACGGAAAGGTTTGAAGAGTGGATCGCCGAACTCGAAAAAGACCTCCTCACCCTCTCCCGGGAAGAGCTAAAGAAAAAGATCGCCGAGCGGGTCCCCGAATACCAACCCTTCGTCGAATAACCCACGCGGCTCCCCCAAAAGTAGTGAGAGCTTCCAGCTCTCTCATCTCCCGATAGGGTCCAAAACAATTTCCGCCCCCGCGGGTGAAAAAGTGTCCCCCAGGCTGCCAGCGAGTAATCCTGAGCTCGTCGAAGGGCCTGCGATTTCGGATCCCAAGCCGCTAGTGGAGAAAACCAGCCCTTCGCCGAATAACCCGAACGGTCCCCCAAAGTAGTGAGAGCTTCCAGCTCTCTCATCTCCCGATAGGGTCCAAAACAATTTCCGCCCCCGCGGGTGAAAAAGTGTCCCCCAGGCTGCCAGTGAGTAATCCTGAGCTCGTCGAAGGGCCTGCGATTTCGGATCCTAAGCCGCTAGTGGGGAAAACAAGCCTTTCGCCGAATAACCCGAACGGTACCCCAAAGTAGTGAGAGCTTCCAGCTCTCTCATCTCCCGATAGGGGTACAAAACAATTCCCGCCCCCGCGGGTGAAAAAGGTACCACAGGCTGCCAGCCTGTGTCCCCAACGCGCCCCCAGAAGTCATCCGAACCCCGCAACCCAAGCAGCCTGCGAGTGCGACAAATGGATTTCCGATCCCCGTAGTCCAGATTCACCCTATTCATTCCGCAATCCGCCATGAGTCCTTCGCCATCAAGTATCCACTGCAACACAGGCAGGCTGCCTGTGCTACATTGGGACTTGCCCCATTCGCCAACCGAAACCACAGACTTTGCTGTCCACCGTCCACCGTCCACCGTCCACCGTCCACCGTCCACCGTCCACCGTCCACCGTCCACCGTCCACCGTCCACCGGCCACCGACCACCGACCTTCAGGTTTCCGATTCAGGGTTGTTTTAGATTAACGATTTGACGAAATGTATGCTTTTTTGTCAAATAATTGATCAAAATGTTGATATCATCAATTCTAGAGTTGGACCGTAGGGCCAAAGAACTCGGTCGCCGTCGTGGGTTGAGGCGGGCGTTGTTTGCTTCGCTGAGCGTGGATGACGGGCGCCACTTTAATGGAATTGTCGGTCCCAGAGGAGCTGGCAAAACGATTCTTTTGCAGCAGCTCGCGGCCTCGACCGATGACAGCATCTACATTTCGTTGGACACATTGCCGCGCGATGTGGATCTGTATGCGTTGGTTCGGGAACTGGCCGAAGGGTATCAATACCGACGGTTTTTTTTGGACGAAATTCATTTCGCCGACAAGGGGTTGGGGGCTCTGAAGCAAATTTATGATTTTTTGGATGTCCGAATTTATTTTACGAGTTCGGTTGCGCTGCGAATCCGAGAATCCGTTTACGATCTGGCGCGACGCGTCAAATTACATGCGCTCGATTATTTTTCGTACCGGGAGTATCTTGAGTTTAAGCATGGCGAAGTCTTGCCGCGCTTGGAATGGAACGCTCTGCTGGAGGGAGCGGTCGCACCGGAGTATCTACGGGCGGGTGATCGCTTTGGTTCCTATCTGGCCGGCGGTTTGATTCCTTTCGCATTGGAAGAGCCGGATCCTTTTCCTCTACTTGAAGCGACCTTGGAGGCGATCATTGCAAAGGATATTCCGAATTCCCTGAGGTTACGGGTGGATGAGTTGGAGACTCTACGCCGGATGATCGCCTTTGTCGGTCGATCGGATGTGGACGGAATCAACTACAGCAGCCTTTCCAGTAATCTCGGCATCACCAAATACAAGGCAGAGCAATACGCGGCGGCCTTCGAGAATGCGTTCATTCTGCAGCGCATTTTTCCCGCGGGGACCAATGTCCTGAAAGAGCCGAAAGTTCTGCTGATGCCCCCAATCCGAAGGCTGTATCGCCCGCTCGAAGAAGTGCGTGGAGGTCTACGGGAAGACTTTTTTGCACTGGCTATGCGCCAGGCGGGACGGGAGCTGAACTACTTGAAATCAACGCGGGGTGCGAAAACCCCCGATTTCCTGCTGCAGTTGGATGGCCAAAACTGGGTTTTCGAGATTGGTGGGAAGGGAAAAGGACGTAGCCAATTCAAGGGAGTTCGAGCCGATCGTAAGATCGTCATGGCCGATGGAGGGGGCTTCGCTACCGATCGAATGCCCCTGCACTTGGTTGGCTTCTTGGCGTAGCCGTGTTTTCCGCCAAAAGTGACTGAAATCGCACGGTCCCTTTCGTTCATCGCCATCGCTCCCAGAGCTTTGCGCGGGCGATGCCGGAAGAAATCCCCGACGATCGTGTCACGGAGAAGTCAGTCGGAACATCGAATTTTCAAGGTTTGATGGTTGCGGTGCTGGGCGGAATCAAAGCCGCGCAAGGCGCAAATTTTAGATGCGGTGAACCCGAATACCCAGAGTTCTCTTAGCGTACCACAGGCTGCCAGCCTGTGATGGAGGTGCCGCCTGAGCGGCCCCCAAAGTAGTGAGAGCTTCCAGCTCTCTCATCTCCCGATAAGGTCCAAAACAATTCCCGCCCCCAGAAGCCATCCGAACCCCGCAACCCAAGCAGCCTGCGAGTGCGACAAATGGATTTCCGATCCCCGTAGTCCAGAATCAATGGATCCACGATGCACCATACTCATTTAGCAATCCGCCATGAGTCCTTCGCCATCAAGTATCCACTGCAACACAGGCAAGTTGCCTAGGGTACGTTTCGACTTGCCCAATCCACCGAACGAAACCACAGCATTTGCCGACCACCGACCACCGACCACCGACCACCGACTTTCAGGTTTCCGATTCATCCTTCCTCCCTCAATCACCCCCAACCGTCCGTTGAAACAGAAACACTCCGTCTTTCTCCCCGATGGCTTCAAAACCATGCTGTCGGTAAAAGTTGGAGACGAGATCATTCTTGGGGGTGGGGCGATAGATGCCTTGGAGATGGGTCGCTCCGGATTGACGGGCGGCTTCGGTGACCGTCTCGAGCATCTGGGCCTCAAGTTTTCGGCCAATGACGCGGCAGCTCATGAGAAAGCTGTCGAGGGTCCAAGTGGTCTCGCCGCACTCGGCGATCACCAGTCCCACCAGTCCGTTGTCGCCAAAGCGGTCTTCGAGGGCAAACCACTGGGTCCAGATGTGAGGATCATTGACAAGGCGTTCTAGCTGCTCGGGAGAGTGCCGCCGTGAAGTCAGGTTAAACTGATTGGTGCGCTGGATGAGTTGGGCAATCCGTTGCAGGTGAAGGGAGTCAAATGGGCCCGATCGCACCTGCATCTGTAAACTGGCCAAATAACTTTCAAGGGAGGGCGCTTCCTCTTTCGCTTGGTTGCGTAGTTTCTGCGAGCGATACAGGGCGTGGCGGTTGCGATCTTCTGCGGAGACGTGCAGCGATTCAAACCAGCGTCCCCGGTCGAGGGTTTCTACATAGCGGGTGGGATCGTCGGGGAGTTGAACGACTGCGACCTCAGGATGGCGACTCCGGATCCAGTCGCACTCTACGGGGCTGTCGTCGACAAAGACGAGACTGTCGAGCCCGAGGTTGATTTGTTTGGCGATTGCCCGGAGGTTTTGGTCCTTCGGATCCCAGTTCGCGACAAAGGCGACGAAATCATTGAGCCGAAGTCGCATTCCGTCGTGAGTTTCAAACGGGATGCGAGCTTCGGTTTCGTTGTTTTTGGAACAGACGGCGAGGAGAATTCCCCTGGCTTTGAGTTCGAGGAGATATTCCTGGAAAGCGGTGAAGGCTTCGCCAGTCGGAGTCTCCGGGCCTACCTGAATCCCCTCAATGCCATCTTCTCCGATGACGCCTCCCCAGAGAGTGTTGTCGAGGTCGAGGACGAGGACTTTGCGGGTTTGGCCGGCTTGGGCGCGGAGGAGGGCGGTAATCTCGTCGGCGAGTGCCGGGACTGCCGGAGTGGCTGGATGCTGGCGGGCGATGTGCCAAAGGCGATCGTCGTTCCAAATGGTTTCACCTAAACCGGATTGTAGACGGCCGCTGTCGAGAAAGTTAACGAACGGTGGGGGCGAATTTAGAATCTCTGCATTCAGCTGGTGAATACGTGCCGAGAGTCCGGAGCGGAGGGTTGTGGAAAGGTTTCCGTCGGAGGGATGGTGCGGCAGGTCGCAGGTTTGTTGGAGGATCCGGCAGGAGTGGTTTGCTGTGATGGCGGTCCAGCGGTCTCGAATGGATTGGGCCTGACGGTCGATCCAGGTTTCGGCGGATTCGTTCTCGGAGAGAGGTTCGAGCTGACGGTAATTGAGTCCGAGGATGACGACGTCGGGGCGAAACTCGTACAGAGGGGAGTCGGGATCCCGAATAAACGGGGTCACGTTGTCGAAGGGAGGAGTCAGGAGCTTGAGCTGTATCCCGGAGGCGTATCCCTTGGCGGTGAGAATGGGGAGGATCAGCTGCGGGGCACTGCTGAAAAGAAAGGCAACCTTGAGGGGGATGAGTTCGGGAAGTGTGTCGGCCTTCTCAATACGGCGATAGAGACGGGCCGCTTTTTGGAGGAGGCTGTAGTCGCGGGATTCCCGGGTGGCGGTGCTGAGCCATTGCCAGGCGTCGTCCCATTGGATTGCCTTGATGGCGCATTGGGCCGCGTCGAGGAGAAGGCGCGGGGAGAGGGGTTGCGGGATCAAGCCTCGATAAAACGAAAGTGCCTGTGAGGGATCGCTGGCCGCGGTGAGGGCGCGGGCGAGTAGCCACTGGCTCGGAGGGTTTTGCGACCATGGGCCAGGGATGGAGAGGAATCCAGCCTCCTGCAGGGCAGGAAATGATTCCGTTTGTTCGCAGAGGCGGAGAAAGGCATCGATCCACTCTTCCCGGATCTGGGGGAGTGTGCCGGCGTTTGAAGCCCAGGTAGAGAGGAGTTGTTCGGGGGATGCACTCTCCAGAAGGCGAACCAGAGTCGATTCGGGAAATCGCTGCAGGTGTTCCAGGGAGAGTTCGAGAGACGACATCGGAGAAGCCTCTATTCGGGAAGGTGGTCGAGGAGCTGGCGAACGGAGGTCAGGTTTCCGACGAGCTGAGTCGGGAGGTTGACCCCAAAGTTTTCCTCAACAGCGAGAGCGATCTGAACCGTCGCAACGGAATCCCAGTCTTCGCTGTCGGCCTGCGAAAACTCCTCCGTGAGGACCAGTTCGTCGTCGTCGAGAACGTCGCGAAAGATGGTTTGAAGGCGGAGGAGAGTCGACATGGTGGTGGAGTTCTTAGGCGTCTTGAGCGGAGAGGAGGGTCGGATCGAATTCGACGGAATCTTCAGGGGCTTTCCCGAGGGCACTCGACCAGACGAGGGAGGTGACACTCCATGAGAGGCCGTTGCCAAAGGAGGCCAGCAGGACCCGTTGTCCGGGTTTCAGTCGTTCTTGCCTCCAAGCCTCGTTGAGGAGGATGGGGGTGGAGGCTCCGGCGAGATTTCCAATCTGCTCCATGAAGTAGAAGCGTTTATCTTCGGGGACTTTGAGAGCTCGGTAGATCAGATCGACCATGGTCTTGTTCGCTTGGTGCAGAAGGACGAGGTCAATCTCATCGAGGGTCCAGTCGTGCTGCGAGAGATAGCTCTCAATTGCTGTGGGGATCGTTTTCAGGGAGAAGTGAAAGACGGCGGGGCCGTTCATGCAGAGCTGCTCAGGAGTGCGAACACTGCCGGAAGAATCGGTCTCCTCGGTCTGAGTTGCTGGGGAGCGGGGCTGCCGCATGCCGGAGGCGGGGATGACGATTTTCCGGCTGCTCTTTCCATCCGTTCCCATGAGGCAGCCTTCGATGCCTTCCTCCCCTTCGATTCGCTGGAGAATGCAAACGGCCGCTCCGTCGCCGTGGAGCGGAACGAGGCCACGATCTTTGGGGTGAACGACAGTGGAAACGGCATCGGCATTGCAGAGAAGGGCCGTTTTCGCGAGGCCGGCGGTCAGCATCGAGTGGGCGACGGCGAGGCAGTAGGGGAAGGCGGAGCAGCCGAGGTTGATGTCAAAGGCGCCGCATTCCTGCTTGAGTCCGAGACGGCCGTGCAGGTCGCAGGCGGTCGCGGGAATTTGATAGTCCGGGGTTTGGCTCGCAAAAATCAGAAGGTCGATGTCCTCCCTTTGGAACTTTCCGCGGGCAAAGAGGCGTTGGGCGGCGACGAAGGCCAGGTCGGAGGCCGTTACCCCAGGCGGCACCACCCGGCGATTGTGGATGCCGGACATCTTGGTGATCGATGCGAGCTGCTTGGCGTCAAAATTTTCGAGAAGATCGGCATCCGTCCTTTCGTTGGGGGCCAGGCAGTAGTGCATGTCGAGGATGGCGGAGCTCATCACTCTTCGATGGGTTTTCCCTGCTCGCGGGCAAAGGTGAGAATGTCCTGAAGGGTCTGAAGCTCTTGGGTCTTTTCTGGTGGAACACTCAGTCCAGCTTGGTCCTCGAGCTCGGCCATCAGGAGAACGACTTTCAGGGAGTCGTAAACACCTTGGTCTTGAAAGGGGGTTTCGAGGGTTAGACTAGACCCTTCGATCTCGAATAGGTCCGCGATGGTGGCACGTAATTCTTCTAGTTTCATGGGGTCGAGGATTCGGGTAGAGGATGGCGGGTGCGGATGCGGGCGGGAACTCCCATCGCCACCGCTCCGTCAGGAATGTTGGTGAGTGCAAAAGAACAGGCTCCGAGCACGGCATGCGCGCCAACGGATTTATTGGGATAGACCACCGCATTGGAACCAAGGTAGCCACACTCCCCAACCGTAACATGTCCGAGAACCCGGCCCCCGGGAGCGACTTGGGAGAAATCGGCCATTTCCGTGTCATGCCCAACGGAACTTTGGTTGTGAACGATCACATGTCGGCCAATCTTTGCCGTCGGAGAAATATTGGAGCAGACCCCAACGTAGCACCCCGCACCCAGTTGAATGTCTTCAGCAACAGCGGCGGAAGGGTCGATGAGCGTTTCAGGGATCCAACCAAGGGACTCCGCTCGGCGAGCCACATCGCGACGAGTCGCATTGTTCCCGATCCCAACCTGAAAATAGACCGGACCTTGAAGAGAGGAGGCGACGTCGTCCATCCCTCCGAGAACCGGAAAGCCACTGATCGTCTTTCCGAGCAGCTTCCGGTCATCGTCGCAGAAACCGAGAATCTCGTAAGTGGGCGCAACCTTGTTGATATTCTTCGCCAGCCACAAGACTTCGACACCGTGCCCGCCAGCACCAATGATCACAAGTGGTTTTGTTGAGGACATTTCGATTCAGGACGAGAAGTGGGATGATAGTGAAGAATGCATAACTTAAGACCAGCAAGGCGGAGAAATCAATCCGGCTCTGTGCCGGTAGGACAGAAGTCTTCCGTTTTACGGTGTTCAGGGTAATTGATTTTACCTGGTTAAATCTGTTTGACGAAAAGACAAAAGATCTTAATTTAGCTCAATCATGAAAAGGAAAGTTCGGAAAAAAGTCGAAGGGCAGACGGCTTACTATCATTTGATGAGTCGGACCGTGAACGGGGAGGCTTTGTTTGGAGATCGGGAGAGGGAGGTTCTGCGGAAGATGATTTGGCAGGTAGCCGATTTTTCCGGGGTGCGTGTGGTGACTTATGCGGTGATGAAGAACCATTTTCATCTAATGGTGGAGGTGCCTCCGGTGACGGAAGTTTCGGATGCGGAATTGCTTCGACGGTATCGGAGGCTTTATCCGAAGCCGACTCCTTGGAATCCGATGAGGGCGGAGGTTTTGGAGAAGACTCTGGCCGAAGATGGAGAGGAGGCAGAGATCCTGAGGAAAAACCTCACGCGTCGGATGCATGACATTTCGTGGCTAATGAAAACGCTCAAGCAGCGCTTTACCCTCTGGTTTAATCGGTCGAGAGAGCGGTTTGGGCCGTTGTGGTGTGAGCGGTTCAAGAGTGTATTGATTGAGGGGGATCGCTGGGCTTTGCGCACGGTGGCTGCCTATATTGATTTGAATGCAGTTCGCGCCGGGCTGGTCGAGGACCCGAAGGACTATCGTTTTTGCGGATACGGCGAAGCTATGGGCGGAAGCCGTTTGGCTCGCAAGGGGCTGATGGTGGTGGATCGAGATCTGGCTGGATACCGACAAACCCTTTATGGCTCTGGAGGGGGAGAGAAAGAGGGAAAGGTCGCGATTGATCGCGAGGAAGCGGTTCGAGTCTTGGAAGAGGAAAAAGGGAAACTGCCCCTTTCCGTCATTCTCCGCTGCCGGGTGAGGTATTTTGCGGACGGAATTGTCCTGGGCTCTCCTGAATTTGTAGATGATCATCTGAAATCCGAGCAGGATGGCCGTCTTCGTCCCCGCAAGCCTCTGCAAATGCGCGGAGCCGATTGGCGGGGGCTCTCGGTGGGGAATGGAATGAGAAAGAACTTATTCGGGTAGGGCTCGTCGTCTCCCAGTTTCGGACAAATTCCGCAGCGCACTCAGCACCCTAGATGGTTGGGTGAAGGGCGGAGCTTTGGCGAGAGAATTTTGCGAGAGCCGATTTGATCGGAGTCTCTGCCGGCTTCCTCCAACATAGCCTCTCCGCGAATGGAGGAAATCTGTTCCTCTCCGTTTCTTTTGGCAAAAACTGAAGCCAATGCCCTGTTGTCAGTTATTTTTAACCAGGTAAAATATTTGGTGAAGATCTGGAAACAAGTGTGGGGGGTCGAAGAAAACGTTTGCCGATAGCGTCTGGCAGGAGTTTGTTGATTCTTTAATGGAGGGACGGTTTCATATTCTCGGTTCAAGCAGCGCAGGGAATTGTGCTTTGCTGGAAACCGAGGAGTCGCGCATTTTGATCGACGCGGGTTTTTCGGGGCGCCGGACGGTGTCGATGCTGCGGGAGATTGGAGTGGAACCGGAAGATCTCGATGGGGTGTTTATTACTCACGAGCATAACGACCATTCGGCCGGTGTGCGGGGTTTATCGAGATTTCAGGAGATTCCGTTCTTTGCCAATCGTGATACCGCGGAGGGCTTGCAGGGAAAGCTGCAGCGGAAAGTTTCTTGGAAAGTTTTCGAGACGGGCCAGCCCTTTGTTTTTCGGGATTTGGAAATTCGTCCGGTCGGGATTCCTCACGACGCTTATGATCCGGTGTGCTTCCTTTTTTCCTGGGGGCGGGATGATCTCTTTTCTCCACGGCGCAATCTTGCTTGGGTGAACGATCTTGGACATGTGCCCCCAGCGGTCTACTCGGTTCTTGCCGAAGCGGATACCTTGGTGATCGAGGCGAATTACGACGAGGATATGCTGGAGAATGATATGAAGCGGCCGTATTCGCTCAAGCAGCGGATTCGTAGCCGACATGGTCACCTCTCCAACCGGGCCACATTGCAGGCTTTGCGAGCAGTCGAAAAACCTCGCTGGAAACAACTTTTTTTCTCACATTTGAGCCGTGATTGCAATGCGGTCAATTTGGTCGAAGACACCTTTGGCCCTTTCTGCGAATCCTGCCCCTCGGCGGTGCAAATGACTGTTGTTCCGCCGCACCCCGCTTAACTAGCAGATACGGATTATGCACCATCGAAATACAAAAATTATTTTCACGATCGGACCCGCCACCGACACGCCCGAAATGCTTCGCGCCTTGATTCGGGAGGGAGTGGATATTTGCCGAATTAATATGGCTCACGCTCCTCGCGAGGATTTGGCCGGGATCGTTTCTCGCGTTCGCGAGGCCGGAAAGGATGAGGGGCGTGATATCGCGATTATGGTCGATATCAAGGGCCCGGAAATTCGGACCGGTGAAGTCTCTGAACCACTACAACTCAAGGCTGGTGATTTGCTCGATCTCGCCTGCTCCGAAGATGCTGATGAGCAGCCTGATGTGCCACTGGTTCAGGTGAATTATCCCGGGCTGATCAACGACTTGAAGGAGGGGAGTTCGATCCTCGTGGACAATGGACTGCTTCGCTTCAAGGTGCTCAAAAAGACCGAGAGCCGCCTCCAGTGTGAGGTCGAGATCGGAGGGAAGATGGGCAGTCGCCGTCACATCAATCTGCCGGGCACTCATGTCAGTCTCCCCGCTCTGACCAAGAAAGATTACTTGGATATTGAATTCAGTGTCGCGGCGGGAGTGGATTTCTTTGCCCAATCATTTGTTCGGGAACCTGAAGATGTAGAAAGCTTTCGGCGGGTTCTGTCCGAGAAAGGAAGTTCGGCCCGGATCATTGCAAAGATCGAGGACCAGCAGGCCATTTCGAATCTCGACGATATCATCCGTGCCTCAGATGGGTTGATGGTTGCTCGCGGGGACCTCGGAATTGAGTGTCCCTACGAGGATCTTCCGGTGATCCAAAAGCGCGCGGTGACAACTTGTATCCGCTTGCGCAAGCCGGCGATCGTGGCGACTCATATGCTTGAGTCGATGATCGAGAATCCGGTGCCGACCCGTGCCGAAGTTTCGGACATCACCTATGCGGTCGCAGAGCGAACGGATGCCATCATGCTTTCCGGGGAAACAACCGTTGGAAAGTTCCCCTTGGACTGTGTCCGCGTCTTCAAGCGCATCGCCGAGACTACCGAGAAACTCGACAATGTGGCCACTCGGGTGCCATTGGATTTGCGGAATCCGAAGAGCAAACTCGTTCGCTCGGCCGCGCGTCTGGCCGAGGATGTGGACAACGCCAGCGTGATTGTTTTCACCCGCGCGGGAAATCTGCCGCAGACCGTGTCCTCTCTCCGTCCAGTGGGGACGCCGATCTTCGCGTTTACGGATCAGCCTCATTTGGTTCCGCAGATGCGACTGATTCGCGGGGTCCATCCGTTTCTCATTGATTTTGCCGAGGACGGGGAAACCACGATTCAGAGTGCATTCCGACTCCTCACCGAGCACGGCTATGTCGCTGTGGGTAGCTGGGCGGTTTTGATCACCACGGTTCTTCGCCGCAAGCGTCTGGTCGATGGGCTGCAGCTGCGCCAAGTCGATCCCCAGGAATAGGGTTCGCCAGATTTTCTATTTTCTGCCGGGGCGAAAGCCCCGGGCAGAGGTGGTTTGTTACTCGCCTCGCTTGCGAAACAAGTCCCAGAGATAGAGAAACGAGAGAGAAAATTCTCGCGGAGCCCGGTCGATCCATGCATCGACCTCCGCGGGTTGTTTCCATGCGCCTCCTGAAACTTCTTCCGGATCCGGGACGATTGGGCCGTCGTAATTGAGAATCTGGTAGAGGCGAACAAACTCGTGGCCAGTCTCGCGAACGGCGGAGATGGCTTGGATTTCCTCGAGATCGGCGTTTTGGCCGTCGATTCCCAGCTCTTCGCCGAGTTCGCGCCGGGCGGCGGTCTCGTAATCCTCCCCGGAATCCACGTGACCCGAGCAGGAACTCACCCACCGATTGGGAGCGGTATCTTTCGTTGCGGAACGCTTTTGAAGATAGAGGGCTCCGTCGGAGCGAAAGACAAAGACGTGAATCGCCCGATGAAGCAGCTTCTTTTTGTGAACCTGGCTGCGGGTCTCTTTCCCGATGACGCGGTCATTTTCGTCGACCACGTCGAACCATTCATTGTCAGCAGATGAGTTCGCCATAATTGTCCATACCTCCAGAAAGATCGGTAGAGAGGCCTTTCGCGATCGTGGCGACCGCGTCATGCGAGTGAAGCGATTCGAGGTGGGAGCAGGAGACTGCGAAGGCGGCAATTCCTGGAACTTCGTCAAGGGCCGCGTAGACCAATCGGGCCGCGTCCTCGACGAACTTCTGATAGGCTCCGTTGAGTTCAGCGAAGGCCTGCTCGTCAAGTCGGCGAACCATGGACTGCGTCTCCGTCGATAGAGCCTCTTGGCAAACCTTGACCAGGCCTTCGGGAGTGATGGTGTCGTCTTCGCTCGGGACGGCGCGAATGCGGGCCCGACTGCGCTGGGAGTGCGGAATGGCAAAGACTCCGCGGGTTTCCCGGGCGTGCTCGGAGAGGTCCGAGGAGCAAGGGCAAGCCGAGGAGTAGACAAAGCCGATCTGGAGCATCCGGGTGTAGACCCCTTGTCCGGAGATCCGCCCTTCCATGACCACATCGTAATACTGGTAGCCCTCGAGTCCGCTGCGAAGACTGGATTGAAGGGTCGGCATCGAAAAAGAGATGCGTAGACGTGCGGATTCGGAATCGAGTTTCTTTTGGTAGTCCTCCAAGACTCGGCGGATCATCCCAAAATCAACGACCTCCTCGCGGTGTTCGTAAAAAACCCGGATGATGCGCGACATGTTGATCCCTTTCCGGTCCGCGTTGAGGCTGACTCCCCCGAAGATGGAGGCCTCGAGAGTCGTGATGCTACCATCGTCCATCCGGAAACGCAGTGGCAGCCGGAAGTTCGACGAGCCGACTTCCTGAATGGCCACGCGTGCACCCTGGATCTCGGTCGCACGGAGATTCTGGGTGTCGGGGAGACCCTGGACATATTCTTGGGCAGGCCGGAACGAAGGGTCGAAACCCATTTGCGGTTTTGGCTCAGTGCCGGTGGACGATGCGTCGCTGGAAGACATAACTCGGAGGAATATAGAAACGAAACGTTTCACTATGGCAGGGTTCGCTGAGATGACAAACGGGAAAGACAGTGATTTTTGGAGGGCGGTCGTGGAATCGGTAGCTCCCATGCCAGACATTCAGGTTTTGGGAACGTTTGCCGTGTCAATATATTAAACCAGGTTAAAAAGGTATTGATTGCTGGGTGTGCATGTCGAAGTAGGGGAATGATAGATTCAAGATTTATGCGCAGAATGTTAAATATCATTTACTGCGAATGGCGCAGAGCCGTGGTCTCTCTGCTCGGGAAATCGCGTTTTCCTTGCTCGTTGCGGTAGTTATTCCCAACCTCTGAGACTATGGATCCACGATATGAGGAATTGGCCCGGGGACTCACGGGGTTTTCGGTGAACGTGAAAAAGGGCGAGCATGTCCTGATTGACGCGGGAGGGATTCCGGAGGAGATGGTCATTGCTTTGGTTCGGGAAGTGCGGAAGCGCGGAGGGGTTCCTCATGTTTCTTTGCGGAACGAGCGAGTATCGCGGGAGTTGCTGATTGAGGGCACGAACGATCAATACGGGGCGGATAACGCTTGGGAGCTTTTTCGGATGAAAAAGATGGATGCCTATATTGCTCTGCGCGGATCCGGTAATGTGTTCGAGACGGCTGACATTCCTTCGGAGAAGATGAAGATGTACTCGAAGAAGATGAAGCCGACCCTCGATTATCGGGTGAAAAAGACCAAGTGGTGCATCCTTCGGTGGCCCAATCCGTCGATGGCACAGCAGGCGAAAATGAGCACGGAGGCGTTTCGGGATTTCTATTTCAATGTCTGCACTCTGGATTACGCCAAGATGAAGCCGGGCATGGCGGCGTTGAAGCGCTGGATGGAGAAGACGGACGAGGTTCGGATCAAGGGTCCGGGCACCGATCTGCGATTCTCGATCAAAGGGATCTCGGCGATTCCATGCGGGGGGCAGTTCAATATCCCCGACGGGGAGGTCTTTACCGCGCCGGTGAAAGATTCGGTCGAGGGGACGATCAGTCACAATGCGCCGACCGTTTATCAGGGCGTGGCTTTCGAGAAGATCAGCCTCACCTTCAAAAAAGGGAAAATCGTCGAGGCGACCGGGAGTGACACGAAGCGTCTGAACCAGATTTTGGATTCGGATCCGGGTGCGCGTTACATCGGGGAGTTTGCCATTGGATTCAATCCGCACATTCGGGAGCCCATGGGGGACATTCTTTTCGACGAGAAGATCGACGGCTCTTTCCACTTCACCCCGGGGCAGGCTTATGAGGAGGCCGATAATGGCAATCGCTCTCAAGTCCACTGGGATATGGTCTCGATTCAACGAAAAGAGTTTGGCGGCGGCGAAATCTGGTTCGATGGGAAACTCATACGCAAGGACGGTGTCTTTGTGCCAGCCGGATTGAAGAAATTGAACCGCGAAGCGCTTCTTTGAGCCCCACTGCTGAGGGGAAGTGAACCGAGTTCTCCTCGGCACGGCGGCGAGTCGTGCTGGGGTTGATTGTGTTTGTGGGTTGAGTTTTCGGGCGGATCCGCGAAGCTATGTCTTCATGATTCGCACGATCTCCATTCTGTTTCTCCTCAGTAGCCTAGCCCTTTCCGCGAAAACGCTCGAAGATGTCATTACGCAAGCGCGCGAGTTCGTGGGACCGAACGAGAAGATCGAGTCGATCGATACCCTCCTCTACGAGGGCGTGCTCGTGCCAGAGAATGGAGCGGAGGAGCGTCGGATTTCGCTGCTCTTAAAAAAACCGGCAAGCCAGCGTTTGGAAATCACTCAAGGAGAGAGTCGCATCACGATGGTGGTGAATGATATGGAGGGGTTCATGATGCAGGAGAATCTGGTCAATGGGCAGAAAGGGTTTTCCCCACTTCCGACCGACCAGGTCCGCCGGTTTAAGGCGAACGCGGCCGAGAATCTTTATTTCTTCAAATTCCCCTCCAGCGTACGAGTTCGCTCCAAATATCTGGGAGAGCAGGAGTTTCGCGGACAGCCTGTCGATGCGGTTCGTTTCATTCACTCTGGAGGAGTGCAGTTCTTCCGGTATTTTGATCCGGAGACGGGTGAACTTCTTGGAACGGAAACGGATACCGGGACCATCAATACCGAAGAGGGCGCGATTCAAGTGGATGGGCTCCGGTTCTCCGATAAGGTCCTTTCCTTTGAAGGCGACGAACTCGCGCACACCATCACCTTCGACAAGATCGAGGTGAATCCGGAAGTGCCGGAAGGCGCCTTTACCTTTCCGGAGTGAGCGCTTGGCCATTGAGCCGGCGAGTGGACTGAGGGGGTAAATTTTTTGTCGACGGGGGTTCCGGCGTAGCTCTCCACTTGTCAAAGCAAGGCAACCTGCTAGTTTGCTCGAGTGAAGGTAATTACAATGGATGCCGCCCGGGCAGCGGGCGCAGTCAAACGGTTCCAAGAATCCGTATCATTTTCGGTCGAAACATCCGCGGCCGTGCGTCCGGTGCTGGAAGAAATTCAGGCCAAGGGAGACGCCGCGGTTTTGGATTTCACCGAACGCTTTGACGGTGTGCGGTTGGACCGGAGGAAGCTACGGGTGACGGCCGAGGAAATGGCCGCAGGCTGGAAGCGTCTCTCCGCTTCGGAGAAAAAGGCGATTCGCCACTCGATTCGGGCGATCCGGGATTACCATCGCAAATGCTTGCCCAAGGGCTGGTCCGGCAAGAATGCTGAAGGCATGACCGTCGGCGAACGGTTTTATCCGCTGAAGCGAGTCGGGCTCTACGTGCCTGGAGGACGGGTTCCGCTGGTCTCGACCGTTTTGATGACGGTAGTCCCGGCCCAGGTAGCTGGTGCTGAGGAGATTGCCCTCTGCACTCCTCCACAGAAGGATGGGTCGGTGGCCGATGGGTTGCTGGGTGCTTTTCACGCTCTCGGGTTGAGTGAAGTGTATCGGATCGGGGGAGCCCAAGCGATTGGAGCGATGGCTTACGGGACGCGGACGATTCCCGCCGTGGACATGGTTGCGGGTCCGGGGAATGCGTTTGTCATGGAAGCCAAACGCCAGGTCTATGGGCAGGTCGGGATCGACTTGTTGCCCGGGCCGAGCGAAGTGATGGTGATTGCCGACGAGGGTGCCAATCCCGCCTGGGTCGCGGCCGATCTCCTCTCGCAGGCTGAACACGGCACGGGCAAGGAGAAGATCTACCTCGCGGTGCCGAGCAAAGACCTTTGGAAAAAGATCAAGGCCGAGCTGAAGGACCAGCTAGCGGGTATCGAGAATTCCGAGACGATGGAGAAGATTCTTAAAAATCGTTTCCTCATCGGTGTGTATCGCTCAGACGAAGACGTAACGGCATTCGCCAACGCAGTGGCGCCGGAACACTTGGAGCTGCAGGTTGCTCCGGGAAAAATTGCTTCGTTGAGCCGGGACATCACGACCGCAGGAGCCATTCTGCAAGGCTATCACACTCCGACGGTGTTGGGGGACTTTGTGGCCGGACCGAGTCACACGCTTCCAACTGACGGGACAGGACGTTTCTCGGGAGGTTTGCAGGCCATTGATTTTATGAGGCGGTCGAGTTTTGTTCGTTCCACGGCCAAGGCGAATCGGACGGTCTTGCCGACGGTTGAGGCCTTTGGTGAGATGGAATCTCTGCCAGTGCACACGGCCTCGCTACGGTGTCGGGTCGATTCGGAGGAACAGTCATGAGTGAGATGAGCGATATTTCTTCTCTGGCAACGCCGAAGGTTCTCGCGGTGGATCCTTATGTTCCGGGAGCCCAGATCAATGAATCCGGGTGGGTGAAGCTGAACACGAATGAGAGCCCCTTTCCGCCGAGCCCGATGGTCATCGAAGCGGCGCAGGCCGAGGTGGAGAAGGCGACTTTGTATCCAGATCCCCCCGCTCGCAAGCTGCGCGCCCAGGTGGCCTCACACTTTGGGGTCGAACCGACTCAGGTGATCGCCGGAAATGGGTCAGACGATATCCTCAATCTGCTGATCCGGGTCTTCAGTGATGGCGAGCGGAAGGCCGGGGCCATGGAGCCCAGTTATTCGCTCTACCCGGTGTTGGCCTCCGCCAATGGATCGGCGTGGGAGAATGTACCTTTCGAAGAGCCGTTTCGTTTGCCGGTGGAAGCTATTCTCGCTGGTGGATTTAATCTCTTTTTCCTCACCTGTCCCCACGCGCCCTCGGGAGTGGTCTTTCCCATGGCGGAGATTGAGGAGTTGGCTGAGCGCTTTGAGGGAATCCTCGTGGTGGACGAGGCCTATGGGGATTTTTCCGGGGGCAGTGTAGTTTCGTTGGTGAAGCGTTTTCCGAAGCTTTTTGTGACCCGGACCTTCTCGAAGTCATTTGGGTTGGCTGGTTTGCGGGTCGGTTTTGGTATCGGTTCCGAAGAGGTGGTGGGACTGCTCGATCGGATCCGGGATTCCTATAACCTGGATCGGGTGGCGCAGGCTGCCGGAGTCGCGGCCCTCAAGGATTGGGGATATTACGAAGCGACCATAGGGAAGACGACCTACATCCGGGACTTTTATCGGCGTGAGTTTGAAACAATGGGGTGGAAGGTCTATCCGTCGCAGGCGAATTTTCTGTTTGTGCGTCCCGAAAAGGTGGACGGCGAATGGGGACCCGAGGTTGCGGAGTCGCTCTTTTCCTTTCTGAAGGCGAACAAAGTCCTGGTTCGGTACTTCGGAAGCCACGCCTTGACTCGGGATTTCCTGAGAATCAGTATCGGCGATGAGGATCAAATGATGGTCCTCTGGGACACTATTATAGAATGGCGGAGCAAAGAATAGCAGCGCGGAAGCGCGAGACGGCCGAAACGCAGATTTCAGCTGAGTGGAACCTCGATGGAACGGGTCAGGCCGAGATCGATACGGGGGTGCCGTTTTTCGATCATATGCTCACGCTGTTTACTGTGCATGGGCTTTTTGATCTGAAGATCGAAGCCGAGGGCGACATCGATGTGGATTACCACCACTTGGTAGAGGATCTGGGCATCGTGCTCGGGGACTGCTTCCATGAAGCCGTCGGGGACAAGGCTGGGATTCGCCGCTATGGATTCTTTTACCTGCCGATGGATGAGTCGTTGGTGCGGGTCGCTGTGGATGTGAGTAATCGGCCTTGGCTCGATTACGATTTGCCGGCGTCGCCGGGATTCGTGAAAGACTTCAATGTCGGTCTTTTCCGGGAATTTTTCCAAGGATTTGTCAATCAGTCGCGGATCAATCTTCATATCCGCCGGGAAGCGGGTATTGAGCCGCACCACTTGGCAGAGGCCGCTTTTAAAGGTACGGCCCGGGCTCTCGACGAAGCGACTCAGATCGATCCACGGCGCGGCGGTAAGGTGGCGTCGACGAAGGGTACCTTAAACGGGTAAATCTGTTCCCGAGGAAGTTCTTGGGAGCTTTCTCTTATCTCTGAGATTGGCTAGGGGCTATCCCGGACAGGGGTAGTCTCCTGCGGACGACCTGCGTGGTGGTCCGCTTCGTCGGCTGAGTTCCGCGTAGGAACCCTTATCGGGGCATGACGAAGTTCGGCTGCGAGGAGTTGCCGAAGCGCTGCGAATGCAGTGGGGCCGACGATCCCGTCTCGGTGTCGAGAATGTAGAGCCGGGTGTTGCCGCCTTCGCGGGCGGTGAAAATGAGGTGGCGCCCGTCATTGAGCCATGCGGGTTCGATGGCATCCCCGGAGCGAGTGGTGAGGAATTTGCTTTTGCCTGAGCCAGTGTCGTACAGGGCGAGCTGGAAACCTCCCGATTCGGCGGCCGTGAAGGCGATCAAGCGGTCGTTGCGGGGATTCCATGCCGGCTCCGAGCAGTATCCGCTGATGTTGGTGGGGAGGCGGCTCATGCTGCCGCCAGTGGAAGCGATCCCGTAGAGCTGGGGTTTTCCCATCTGGTCGGAGGTGAAGACGATCTTACGTCCATCGGGCGACCAAGTGGGGCTGGCTTCGAGGCTGCGGTTGTTCGTCAGGCGCTTGGGGTAGCGACCGTTGGCGCCCGAAACGTAGAGCTCGGCGTTTCCGCTGGAGGAGAGGATCATGGCGACTCGGGAGCCGTCAGGACTGTAGGTGGCTCCTGTGTTGGTGCCTTTGTAGGTGGCGAAGGGGGTGGAGCGTCCCGAGGCGATCGTATACTCGTAGATGTCGGGAAATCCGGTGGGAGCGTAAGTGGTGTAGAGGAGTTTTTTGCCATCGGGAGACTGGCGAGGACTTAGGGAGTTCTGTTTCCCGTTCGTGACTTGCCTCATCTTTTGGAAGAAGAGGTCGCCGACAAAGATCTCCTTCTTTCCGTTGCGCTCACCGACGAGCGCGAGTTGCCCGGCGAAGAATCCGGGAATGCCCAGGAGGCGTTCGACGACATCGTCACAGGCCATGGCCGCGGCTTCCAGTTTATCGGAGCCGGTGGCGGTGCCGTTGAAATTCGTCCGGCCGGTCTGGGCTCCGAAGAGGACCGTGTCGTTGCCGGAAGTGCGGAGTTGAAGCGAAACGTCGGCATCGCCAGCGACGACGCGGAAGGCTCCATGAAGTTGGAAGGCGCGCTTGGCGAGGGCTCCGACCATTGGGTCGCTGGACTGAACGGAGATCGTCAATTCACTCTTCTGCCCCGTCCGAATAATGTCCCTAAGTTGGGTAGGGGATTGGGCGGGGAGGAGGCCGCAGAAAAGGGTGGAGAGGAGAAGAAAACCAAGCACGCGCATGCTATGATTTCGTGTGGCTGTGAAGGGTAGGTCAACGATTTTCGCGGTGAAACCTTCGGTAGGTATCGCTTTCCGAGGTGGGGGCGGGGAGAGCGCCAAATGGAGGAAGGTTTTCCTCACTAGTTTCAAGGAATGAATCCGATGAGGATCGTAACGAGGAGAGAGGTTGCGGGGAGGATGAGATAACGTGGCAGGAACTGGGGGCGGGTCGATGTCCAGAGGGTTGCGGCCAGGAGGAGGAGCATGCCGATCGGACCGGCCCAAGAGTTGTGGAAGGAAATTGGAATGGCCGAGACAGGGACTTCCGCAGCCGAAGAGACGAGCCAGGTCATGGCGTCGAGAATGCCCCTGGCAATCCAGTTGAGGGGCGCGGAAATCCAGAGGGCTCCGAGGAGACCGGCAACGAGAGAAAGGAAACCGATGAGGAGAACTCCCGTAGCGGGCAGGATGAGGAGTAAATTGAGCAGAATTGAAGAGAGAGGAAGAATTCCGAAATGGTCGATGATGAGAACCGAGCTTCCCAAAAACGCGGCGAGGCTGATGGAGAAACTCGCAAAAATCCAACGGCGGCATCGGTGGAAGGGGCTCCCGGATTGACCGGGAAGCCAATACTCGGGATCCGTGGAATCGAGAAGGAATTGGGCGAGAGGTGCTCCGAAAACTAGGATTGAGAGAACGACCGTGTAGGAAAGCTGAAAGCCGAGGGTAAAGATCTGGTTTGGATCGATGAGAAGGACGACCAAGGCGGATGCGGCAAGAGCGGAGGCGGGACAGTAGGCGCGGCGAAAGGCTTTGGCTCCCACGAGGAAGGTGATCATCAGAAACGCGCGGACTGCAGAAGGGGTTGCCCCAGTCAGGAGAACGTAGAAGAGGAGGATGGTCAGGGTGCCGATTACCTGTGTGGGCCGACTGACGCGGAGAAATCGTAGTGAGAAGAACAGAAATGTGGCGACAAGCCCGACATGGAGTCCGGAGATCGCGAATAAGTGGGCGGTCCCGGTATCCCGGAAAATTTCCTTTTGGCGTGAATCCAAGCCTGTTCGCTGGCCAAGGACTAGGGCCTGATAGACCCGGGTGGATAGATCGAGGGGAGTTGAACCCGCAGCGAGCGCCATTTTGCTGTTTTGGAGTAGAAGTGCAAAGGTTGCTCGGAAGGGGTTTTCCACTCCCACGATTTCCCCGGGTCTCAACGCATCCAGTCCAGCCGTGGCTCCCTGGTCCTCCAGAAACGCGCGAAATCCCGGGTCCATCACCAAATCTTCGAGGTCGCGTTCAATCCCGAAAAACCGAATCAAGAATCCTGGCGGAAGTTCCTGAGACTGGGGGCCGGATGGGGCTTTGTAGTAAATGAGCCCGTTCTCATCCAGGACGCGAGCCAGGCCAATCTGCGAATCCGAGTAGGGAGGTGTGACAAAAGCCTGAACGGGCTCGACCGTAAAAGATTTCTCCCGGAGAGGAGTTGGAGCGTGGTTCTGAAGAGGACTTCTTTCGGGAGAAAAACGAGCGCCGTAGAGCCCTCCGAGATTAAAAAGGGCGAGAAAAAAGACGGACTGCCATGCAAAGGACCGCAGGTCGCGATGGGCTCGGAGTAGGAGCCCAAGGAGAAGAAGGACCAAGCAAGCCGCCGGGATCGCAGTGGTCAGAGGAAGGGCGCGATTTGCCAAAAGACCGAGTCCGAATGGTATGAGGATCAGGAAGAGCGGAGCCCGTCGCGAGTCGAAGCCTTCTGTGCGAGATTTGACCAAGGAGTCTAGGTAGGTGGGAGTGCTTGTCGGAGCATATTGTCGGAAGGTGTCTAATGACCAAAGGCTTATATGATGGGTGAAGTCCCCATTTTGCGGAATAGGAGGTCCGTTCCATTTTGTCCGATCCCTACGAATAAGTTACCTGCTTAAAATTAATTGACCGATTTCTCTCATGATGAAGTTGGCAATTCGGGAGGGGGTGACCTAGGTTGAGGAGATGCTGAACGGGGTATTTGATTTGAACGGGAGAAGCTTTTCGTGAGCGGCCAAGGGGATCTTTTTCAAGGGGCCCCTGCGGTGCCTTTGCATCGGCCTTTGGCGGCGCGCATGCGACCGGTTCAGTTGGAAGGGGTTGTCGGGCAGGATCATTTGCTGGGCGAGGGGTCCCTCTTACCGCGGTTGGTACGGGATAATCGTTTCGGAAGTTTGCTGCTCTACGGCCCTCCCGGGTGCGGGAAGACCACTTTGGCAGAGGTGATTGCCCATGAGACGGGGAGCCGCATGATTCGTGTGAATGCGGTTTCGTCGAATGTAGCGGAGTTGCGGCAGCATTTAGCTTCGGCGCGATCCGATCGGGAGGGGAAGACCGTTCTCTTTATCGACGAGTTGCACCGTTTTAATAAGGCGCAGCAGGATTTGCTCTTGCCGGATGTTGAAGAGGGCTGGGTGCGATTGATCGGAGCGACGACCTATAATCCCGGGTTTTACGTCATCCCTGCCCTATTGAGCCGTAGTCATCTGTTTCGGCTGCAGCCGGTCGGACCCAAAGAGGTGGAGCGGGTGTTGCGCTTGGCATTGGAGGAAGATCCCCAGCTCCAGGCGGCGCGGGTCGAGATTGAGGATGAAGTTCTGAGTGGATTATCCCGGATCGCCGATGGGGACCTCCGGCGAGGGTTGAATTCTCTAGAGACCTTGATTCTGGGGCAGCCGGTCGGGAGCACCGCGGGCCTTCCCGAGTTGGAGCGGTTTCTGAATGAGCGCCAGATTCGCTACGATGCGGGGGAGGATGAGCACTACGACACGATTTCGGCCTTTATTAAATCCATGCGGGGCGGTGATCCGGATGCGGCTCTCTATTGGTTGGCGAAGATGTTGGTCGGCGGGGAAGATCCCCGGTTTATCGCCCGGCGGTTGGTGATTCAGGCTTCAGAAGATGTAGGATTGGCCGATTCGCGAGCCCTTCCGTTGGCGATGGCTGCCTATCAAGCCTGTGAAGTCATCGGGTTGCCGGAGTGCGAATTGAATCTCGCCCATGCCACCGTTTTCTTGGCGACAGCGCCGAAGAGCAATTCGGCCTGCATGGGGATTGCCGCGGCGAAGCAGGAGATTCGGCGCAAGGGGCTGCAATCCGTTCCTCTCTGGTTGCGCGATTCCCATACCAAGGTTTCGAAGGAAATGGGTCATGGGGAGGGATATCGCTACAGTCATAACTATCCGGAAGCGGTGAGCGGACAGGAGTTTATGATCGAGCCGAAGAAGTTTTATGCCCCTGGGGTGGATGGCGCGGAGAAGGCGATCAATGATCGATTGCGGCGCTGGAAATCGCTGAAATCCCAGCGAAAGTCCGATTTTGGGGAGTCGGGTTGAGGCGGGCCCACCTGGTGTAAGGATTTGTGCGCCTCTAAAGATTCTCTTTACCCGTTCTCACTGGTTGCCGGCCCCCAAAAAAAAGGTTCATCGTCATTTACCGGGGAAAGCATGCTTAATCTTGAGGAAGAAGTATTCCGTATCCCTGAAGCCATAAGCGGTTCTTTTGATGACCTTGATCTTGTTGTTCATGCCCTCGAGCACGCTGGTGTTGAGTGGGTATTTGGCTGAGGCTATGATTCCACGGAGGTAGGGTCTGAGTTTATCAGCGAAGGCGAGCAGGGGTTTGATTTTGGACTCACGGCACATCCTCCACCATGTGCGCCAGCGTTTGAAGGCGCCCCAGATGCTTGAGCTTCGCCATAGTTCTTTGAGCTGTTCTTTCAGGACGTAGACTTGAGCCAAGGATTGGTTGGCATTCATCAGCTCTTCGAGCCTGACAAGTTCTTCTTCATTGAGGTTGTCCTTGTTCTTTAGAAGTAACCATCGGCTACGTTTGACCGCTCTGCGAGCCGACTTGTTCTGCCTTAGTTCATTGGCCTGATCCACGCGGACTCGGTCGATGACTTCACGGCCGTATTTGGCAACGACATGAAAAAGGTCGTAGACGACTTCCGCATTCGGGCAGTGCATCTTCACCTCCAGGTCAAAGGCGCTGTTCTGATCCATCGCGACCGCTTCGATTTGATCGCAGTGTTCGCCCAGTGATTCAAAGAAGGGGCGTATGGATTCGCGACTGCGCCCTTCACCGATCCAAAGCACTTGCCGAGTGTCCGCATCGGCTACGACGGAGGCGTAGCGGTGCCCCTTGTGCAATGCGAACTCATCCATGACCAGAGTTCTGAGCGAACCGTAATCGACTTCAGGCAACTCCCGAACCAACCTAGCTTTGTCAATGCGTTTGACGGTGTGCCAAGGCAA
>NZ_JACHVA010000048.1 GCF_014230055.1 Puniceicoccus vermicola
CGCTTGAAAGTGGTTCGAATTCCGTCCCGCCCTTTCATCTATGGCGAAAACGGACTCCCCATGGAAAATCGTAGACTGACTCCGTTTCACCGATTGATCGATGCCGGATTTTGATCCACAAAACACAGTAGTCGACCCAGCGAAACTTCGGGACTTATTGCCTGTCTCCGAACCATCCCCGTGGTAAGCACAAGGCTCGGGTCTTTGAAACCGTGCTTGGGATTTCGCAAGATGACTGGTCACTCCTTGAGGCTGCGATTCGTAAGAGCCTTTCGGGAGCAGAGTGGGAGTTTGACGGAAAAGATCGGTATGGAAGTCGCTTTCATGTGGATCTTCAGATCAGGTTAAATGAGAGAGTGGGGCGCATCCGGACGCTTTGGATCGTTCGGAAAAACGAGAATAATCCTCGACTCACATCCTGTTTTATTCACCCTTAAAGAGAATGGAGGATGCAATTCAGCTTCTTGATGTAGTCGCATTGCTTCACGATTGCGGCGAACATGATTTGATTGCGGGTCAAGTCGGCACGGTCGTTGAAGTCTTGGCTCCTGGTGTCTTCGAGGTCGAGTTTAGCGATGAGGATGGGCGCACCTATGCGATGGTTGCGTTGAAGGAGAGCGAGCTGATGGAACTGCATTACAGCCCCGTGGCCGCGTAGTCGGGCCGACCTCGAGTTTCCTCCTCCTTCTTCGCGTTGGAGCGGGTTCGTTGTCCTGGCTTCAGCCAGCCGCCTTGCGCTCTCCTCTTTCTCTCCTTCCATCCCCGTGCCCCAGCCGCCTCAGTGTGAAAAAACCAGTCTGCCACTCAGGACGCATTTGCCTCTCACAGGGGCACAGAGATCCCGGAGGGAAAATTTAAGGATCAAGACCGGAGGCTTTTTGAGTCCCCCTCAGCCATCTCCCATCCGTGGGTGGGTTGCTTCAGCGCCCACCTCCGATACAACCAAAAGACCTCTCAGCGGTTCCACAACCTTCCCGCAACGCCCACATCCCTCGTTTCCTCCGAAGAACTTTTCGAGGGCGGCGCTGAAGCAACCGCCCCACGGGAGAACCGTAAACCGGTCCCCACTGACATCCGTCCTCCGACCTCTGGTGTCCAATCTCCAGGGCGGAGCCCACTCCTCCGAAAACCTGTTCGCTTTACTTTTTCGCAAAAAAGGCATACCATATTCCGTATGGCCTCCTCGTACACCATCAAGACAGCCCAGCGCAGCCTATCGGCGTTGGTCCGCGAGTGCGAATCGCACCCGGTTACGCTCACCCGACAGGGAAAAGCGGTCGCGGTAGTCATGTCGGTCGAGCGAATGGAAGCGATTGCCGAAACGATGGAGGTCCTGGCCGATCCGGCAGCCATGTCGGCTTTGCGCAAGTATCGCGCAGGGGAAGCACGCTTCCAGGGCCTGGAAGCCCTCGAATCGGAATGATCGAAGTCAGGATTCAGGAAGAGGTCCTCGAATTTCTCAGAACTCTTCCCCCTAAGCCGAAACAAGCCCTACGCAAAGCTCTCCGCGATCTTGCCGAAGAAAAAGGAGACATCCTTCCCCTTACCGATGAACTCGATGGATTCCACCGCCTCCGCGTCGGAAGCTATCGTATCATCTTCTGCTACGAGACCGTGCAAAACCGTCGCCGCATCGCCTGCATCTACGCCGCCCAGCGGAAGTGGGTATACGACCTCTTCCGCAGTAAATTATCTGAATAGATCCCGGTCTCGGTTTGCCAGTTCCCGGTTCTCCGTTTTCAGCTCGTTATCTCCGAGCCTTCCACCGCCCAACCATCTTCCATCTTCCAACTTCAATCTCCCATCGCCTCGCCGCCCTCGAAAAGGCTTTCTGTCACGAATCAAGACGTGACGTCTTTTAAGTCACTTCGGCGAAGCCGCAAATCAAACGTAGCCCAGGCGTCCCGCCTGGGATCTTCCCCCGGAGCGCAGGTCTTCAGACTGCCTCGCTTGAAAGTGGTTCGAATTCCGTCCCGCCCTTTCATCTATGGCGAAAACGGACTCCCCATGGAAAATCGTAGACTGACTCCGTTTCACCGATTGATCGATGCCGGATTTTGATCCACAAAACACAGTAGTCGACCCAGCGAAACTTCGGGACTTATTGCCTGTCTCCGAACCATCCCCGTGGTAAGCACAAGGCTCGGGTCTTTGAAACCGTGCTTGGGATTTCGCAAGATGACTGGTCACTCCTTGAGGCTGCGATTCGTAAGAGCCTTTCGGGAGCAGAGTGGGAGTTTGACGGAAAAGATCGGTATGGAAGTCGCTTTCATGTGGATCTTCAGATCAGGTTAAATGAGAGAGTGGGGCGCATCCGGACGCTTTGGATCGTTCGGAAAAACGAGAATAATCCTCGACTCACATCCTGTTTTATTCACCCTTAAAGAGAATGGAGGATGCAATTCAGCTTCTTGATGTAGTCGCATTGCTTCACGATTGCGGCGAACATGATTTGATTGCGGGTCAAGTCGGCACGGTCGTTGAAGTCTTGGCTCCTGGTGTCTTCGAGGTCGAGTTTAGCGATGAGGATGGGCGCACCTATGCGATGGTTGCGTTGAAGGAGAGCGAGCTGATGGAACTGCATTACAGCCCCGTGGCCGCGTAGTCGGGCCGACCTCGAGTTTCCTCCTCCTTCTTCGCGTTGGAGCGGGTTCGTTGTCCTGGCTTCAGCCAGCCGCCTTGCGCT
>NZ_JACHVA010000049.1 GCF_014230055.1 Puniceicoccus vermicola
AGCGCAAGGCGGCTGGCTGAAGCCAGGACAACGAACCCGCTCCAACGCGAAGAAGGAGGAGGAAACTCGAGGTCGGCCCGACTACGCGGCCACGGGGCTGTAATGCAGTTCCATCAGCTCGCTCTCCTTCAACGCAACCATCGCATAGGTGCGCCCATCCTCATCGCTAAACTCGACCTCGAAGACACCAGGAGCCAAGACTTCAACGACCGTGCCGACTTGACCCGCAATCAAATCATGTTCGCCGCAATCGTGAAGCAATGCGACTACATCAAGAAGCTGAATTGCATCCTCCATTCTCTTTAAGGGTGAATAAAACAGGATGTGAGTCGAGGATTATTCTCGTTTTTCCGAACGATCCAAAGCGTCCGGATGCGCCCCACTCTCTCATTTAACCTGATCTGAAGATCCACATGAAAGCGACTTCCATACCGATCTTTTCCGTCAAACTCCCACTCTGCTCCCGAAAGGCTCTTACGAATCGCAGCCTCAAGGAGTGACCAGTCATCTTGCGAAATCCCAAGCACGGTTTCAAAGACCCGAGCCTTGTGCTTACCACGGGGATGGTTCGGAGACAGGCAATAAGTCCCGAAGTTTCGCTGGGTCGACTACTGTGTTTTGTGGATCAAAATCCGGCATCGATCAATCGGTGAAACGGAGTCAGTCTACGATTTTCCATGGGGAGTCCGTTTTCGCCATAGATGAAAGGGCGGGACGGAATTCGAACCACTTTCAAGCGGGAGGGACTCAAAAGACGTCACGTCTTGATTTTTGACTATGGGTTGGACGGGAAGCGCGACCCGATGCAAGTGAGTTGGGATTGGTATTTTTCGGAGGTTCATCGAAACGACTCTCGTCGTTCCTCTCCTAGCTTGCGCGCAGTTCGAGGATGACCTCGGCGATCACGGTCCCTTTGCGGATGGTCTGGAACTTTTGCTTCTTGGCGACCGACTTGGTCCGGGGGCCAGCTTTCGGCTCGAGGGGAAGTTTGAGGGATTTGGTGGTTTTGAGCTCAAATTTGTGCTCCCCTACCCAATCGTCTTCGGAGTGGAGGTCGATTCCGGCTTCGGCGATGAGGATGGGTTCGTCGTCTTCGATTTTGTCGGCGAGCTGATTGAAGGGCTCCCGGAGAAGTGGACGGAGAGCGGTGGAGACAAAGGGAGCGGCAAGGCCGGAACCGATGCCCGAGAGGGCGGTTCCGAGAATTTCGGCCATGGCCGAATTGAGAGCCCATTGGGGTCCGGGCTTGGTGAGGCCAATCACAAGACCGAAACGACCGTCGACCTTCTCCTTGAGCAGGAGTCGTTCATAGTCCTTCGTCCCGCGGAGAGAGGCCTTCCCTTTGCGCAAGGAAAAGGTCTGGAAGCCCATGCGGGCGGAGATCGCCGGTCGCGGCCAAACGAGCTCCGCGGAGATGGTGACGGCCGTGGCCGTCGCGAAGGCGGGATGGGTGAGGGTGAGGGATTTTAGGGAGATTTCCATGGGGAGGGCCGGGGGCCGGTGACTGATCACTAATGAATGATGAATGATGGCTAATGAATGATGGCTAATGAATGGGAGCGGTTTGTTTGATGACTGCCAAAGCCATTTTCGTATCATTCATCCATTATGATTTATTCGCTATTTTCTGCGCAGATGCTTCGCGAAACCGCCCAATTGTCTTGAGATGCTTTTGCACTGACCGCAACGGCGAGTGCTGGTGTCGGCGTTGACGAACTTTAAGCGTTCCGCGAGGCGATACATGCTCCTTACCTCACCCGATGAGCCTTTGCCAATGTCCAGAAAACGGGCGAAATCCGCCTTGGTCGAGCGCTCTGCCCCTTCGGCAATATTATTGGATACCGAAACCGCCGCCCGTTTGATCTGATCGATGAAAGTGAAGTCACGGCAGTTCGAAAAATCTTCGTAAACATCAACCGCCAGGTCTTGGGCATTCTGCCAGACCTCCATTTCCTCAAAATCCAGTAATCTATTATCAGTCATCCTTTATCCATTCATCAGGCGTCGAAGGCGAAGGCGGTGGGGATCGGTGGTCGGTGGTCGGTGGACGGTAGTCAGTCGTCAGAAGTCGGTCTTCGGTGGTCGGTTGGCGGTTGGCGGTGAGACGGAGGCGTTGAGGGAAAATTCAACTGGGAACGGGGAACTGAAAACTGGGGAACCGAGTCTTTAAATGACTAGAGACTTTTTAGATCTTCGAGAAGTTTTGGAAGGTCTTGATGAAAGGCATCCCAAAGAATTCGGTGGTCGATGATATCGTAGCCATGTGCGAGAATATTGCGCGTCCCGATAATTCGGTGGCCATGGGTGATCTTAGCGAACGCCGCTTCATCGGCACGCTGCAGGCGGTTCATCGCTTCCCCAATAATTTCAAATTCACGTTCTACGATCAGCTGAAGCCCCCGGTCCTGCTCCAAATCACTGGGAACTTTCTCCTCCAAAAAGAGTGCAAGCTCTTCACAGGCCCGCCGGATGTCTTCGAGGAGCTTCTCCCTCATGCCGCAAACAAAGGAACGCTCGAGGCTTGGACAGTTTTCCGAAACACCGCGTTTCGCATAGAATTGCCGCAAACCAGATCAACCGGACGGTCCAGAATCCCTTCCAACGCTTCCTTGAACTCAAAATACTGGCGAAACGCATTCGTCTCCGTGTCGCGATGAAAATACACCACGAAATCGACGTCACTCTCCTGAGTAAATTCGTCGGAAAGCACTGATCCGAAAGCATCGAGCTGAGTCACCTGATACTCACGGCAAAGCGAGTGAATCGTTTCGATGTTCTCTGTAAGGATTGGATGCATGGTCCAGTGAGAAATTATGAAGGACAGGGAGAGGGGTGGGACGGTGGTCGGTTGTCGGTAATCGGTGAGACGGTTGGCGGTGAGGGAAACTCAAAACTGGGAACGGGGAACTGAAAACTGAGGAACCGATTCCTTGGGTGGCGTATGGCTGGTCTCCTCAAGATACCGCAATTCGTCGTCGATATGCCTGAGAAATTCAAGAGGCGAGCGGGACATTGTACGTTTCTTCGAGAACAGACGGCCCGATGTGTGGGCTCAAGCCTTCGACGGTCACTAGATCGACAGGGCCTCCGAGGCGCTCTTCGAGGAAATCCGAGACCGCTACAAAATTTCGAAAGCTCTTTTTACCCTCCTCAAATTTGACCAGAACATCAAAATCGCTTTCGGCCTTCTCTTCTCCACGAGCGACCGATCCAAAAAGGCCCAATTCCTCTATTCCATACGATTTGAAAAAGGCAGACTCTTCTCGAATCAGCTGAAGGAATCGGTCCTTTCCTGTCATGACACTATTGTTGGGAAATTGATCGAAGAATCAAGAAGAAGGGTTTTCGGGGAGAGGGATCGGTAGTCGGTGGTCGGTTTTCGGTGGACGGTTGGCGGTCTGTCGGTGGTCGGTTGGCGGTGATCAGTGAGGCTTTGGCGTTGAGGGAAGCTTCAACGGGGAACTGAAAACTGAGGAACTGATTCCTTCAGCCTTCCAGCAACTCTTCCACTTGTTTCAGCAACGGGGGGATATCAGAAGAGACCGTGTCCCATACTACGGGGTAATCGACTCCGAAGTAGTGGTGGATTAGCTTGTCTCTCATGCGAGTCATTGGCTTCCAAGGCAATTCTGGATGTTCTTCTCGATAGTCAGGAGGGAAATTTTTCGCGGCTTCACCGATGATTTCGAGACTTCTGACAAAAGCTCGTTTCGCTTTTTCGTCGTGCTGAAACTGGGTTTCCGAGAGTTCCGCTTGCTCGCGAACCAAGAACTGAAGCTCGTCCCGAATATGCCGCAACAGGTCACGAGGCGAGTTCGACATAAATGGCCTCCTTTAGAATTTCCGGGCCGAAGTAGGGGCTCAGTCCCTCGCGAGTTACGATATCATACGGCTCGCCGATCAATTCATCCAGCAAATCGCAAATCGCGTTGAAATTCTTTGAGCTTTTCTGGTGAGACGCAAAACTCACGATAATGTCCACATCGCTCTCAGCGGTGTTCGTCCCTTTCGCCACTGAACCAAAAACGCCGAGTTCCTCCACTCCAAAGGCACGAAAACGTTGCCTGTTCTCGGACAATTTTTTCAACACGGAATCTTTTCGATTCATGGTCATAGGCTACTCTCCGCAATCGTCAGAGCAAACTCATTTGCGGTGGGGATCGGTGGGCGGTGGACTGTGATCGGTGGTCAGTCGTCAGTGGACGGTTGTCGGTTGGCAGTAGTCGGTGAGACGGAGGCGTTGAGGGAAACTTCAACTGGGAACTAGAAACCGAAAACTGGGGAACCGATTCCTTGGATTGCCGGAGTTCCGGCTGGGGTGCGGGTTGGGCCAACCCGCGCTACCGGATCGCTTCCAGGCTGATTTTTACTACGAATTTTCGGACTGGGGTCGGTTGGTTTACCGATACTTTGGGGCGGTGGGCGTCGGTGGGGGTGAAGATGGCCATGCGGCCGGGGGTCATGAGTAGAGGGAGGAAGGAGGAATCGGAAACTTGAGGGTCGCTAGAGAGGAAGGAGGAAGGCGACGTTGGAATGGAAGAACCACCCCACCGGCTGTCGCCGGTCCCCCCCTCCTTTGGAAAAGGAGGGGAGTTGTGGAAGAGGAGGTCCTTTTCTTCGTCGTAGGGGCCGTCGTCGGTGAGGAAGTCGCGGTCGATGACGTCGATGATTTCCGTGCCTTCAAGGCAGAATTGCAGGTCGATGTAGCGACGGTGGCTCTCCCAACGGCACTCCTCCCGCGGGAGGGTTTCGTAGCGGTGCTGGTTGACGAAGATGTCGTCGCCCTCGATCGGATAGATGCCGTCGGGTAATTCCGGGTCGCGGTGGTCCATCCAGTCGAGGACTTTCCGCCACGCCGGCGAGGTCAGAAGCGGACGATAGGTGGAGGGAGTTTTGTGGTTTGCGTAGAGCACGTATCGGTTGTCGGTTTTCGGTGATCGGTTGTCAGTAGTCAGTAGTCAGTAGACGGTAGACGGTGGTCGGTGGTCGGTGATCAGTAGACAGTAGGCAGTGGACGGTATTCGGAAATCGGTGGGAGAAGGTGGGATCTAACTGTGTTTTTTACAAAATAGATGATGCTTTGCGATCATGGTTCCTAGCATCCTTCCAATATGACGGGAGGCTTCAATCAATTCGTCAGCCTCTTTCTCCGAAATGTATCCACAATCTTTCGCGGTGTGGATCCAATGTCGCGTTTCTTGATTCTCCCCGTCCGAGTCAGTCAGCTTACTCAAAAAAATGGGCGGGATAGCTTCGCTTCGCCCAAGCTTCAGCAAGATTTGCCCCAATGGAACGGGAACTTCGGCGAATCTGATCCGTCAATGAGTAGATCTCACCTTGAGGCCATTCTTGACTGATCTTGAAAATGGACTGCTGGAACCGGAAGGCGCACTGATAAGTTTCCAGATCTTCAAAATTTTGCACGGTCCGTTCCACAACTGCTTCTTACTGACTTACCGGCTACTTAATTCTGACATACCGACGACAGACCACTGATCACCGCTTCGCGGCGCCCAGGAGTTTCGCTATCAGGGGGGCTAGGGTTTGGGCTTTGCGGCGCCAGGTGCGGAGGGCTTTGAGGCGGCGTTCGAGAATGGCGCGCTCTTCAGGGTCGGCGAGGTCGAGGGAGGCTTCGAGGTCATCGAGGCTCTCGGTAGAGTCTTTGAGGTGCGGGAGGACCGTCGCTTGGAGGACGCCGTCGAGGAGACGGCGGATCGACAATTCCGGCTCATAGGTCGTCCGGCGGGAACCGGGGGTCTTGACGGTGTGGATCGCCCCCATGCGGTGGAGGAAGTTGAGTCCCATGGAAACGGATCCCTTGGAGATGCCGAGCTTCTCGGTGAGGTCGTCCAGACCGAGCGGCTGAGGGCTGGCGAAGAGGAGTCCGAAGATCGACCCCACCGAACGCGGCAGCGAAAAGGCGCTGGCCCAGGAAACGCCGAGTTCGACCATTTTTTCTTCGAAGGGGGACATTTGGCGGTGAGTCGGTGAGACAGTGAGGCAGTGGGTCGGGAACTCGGTGATGTGCGGGGAAAGCGAACGACTGAAGTCGATCGCGAACGGGGATAGTGAAGGGCCGGGGATCGGTGGTCGGTGGTCGGTGGTCGGCTAGACTGAGGCGTTTAGGGAAACTTAAACTGGGAACGGGGAACCGGGAACTGGGGGACTCATTCCTTGAAATGGCGGAAGGCGGAAGGGCCAAGCTTTGCTTGGAGGTTTGAGGATTGGGTCGAGAGCTGGACGTGTCCTGCGAAGCTACTAAGCGAAGCACGGAAGCTCTCGCTACTTTGGTTTTCGGATTGGACGCTGGCAGCCTGGGGGACGTTTCGAGTAGAACAGGCAGCTTGCCTGTTTCCCGAAAGAGCGGTGCGGACGTCGGGAGGAGTCGGTAATCAGTGCTCTGTGGACGGTGAACGGTCGTCGGTTAGACGGTTTTGGGAAGAGCCGCGGGGCCAAGCTTTGCTTGGAGGTTTGAGGATTGGGTCGAGAGCTGGAAGCTCTCGCTACTTTGGTTTTCGGGTTGGCGACTGGCAGCCTAGGGGACGTTTCGAGTAGAACAGGCAGCTTGCCTGTTTCGCGAAAGAGCGGTGCGGGCGTGGGGCGTTTGTTCCTGGCTTTCGTTGCGTTCGGACTATAAACTTTCCAGCAGGTTTTTTACTGCGGGCTTTACTTTCGTCATCCCGTTGGTAGCCGCATCCCAGATGATAGAATCTTCGGTTCGGAAATATCCGTGAGCCAAGATATCCCGGAATCCAGCGATAGCTCGCCAAGGGACCTCTGGCCTGCTTTCCAATAAATCTTGAGGGAGACTTTTGACTGCCTCTCCGACAATTTCCAATTGTCTCGTCACCGCATCGACGGTCTTTCGGTCGCTCTCGAACGCCTCAAAGTCGTATCCTGCGGTATATTCCTGGATCGCACGGATCGCGTCGAGGATGTCCTCTAATCGTAGATCCGGATCACGCGACATCGAGCAGTTCGTGCTTAATTCTTTGGTAGAATCGATCCGGGCAGGCGGGTCTCGAATAGAGATCCACCGGTTTTCCCAACAGGTCTTCCAAGTAGAATTTTACCCCCATAAAATTCTCCAACTTGGGCGGAGAATCAAACTCGACCAGAAAGTCGTAGTCTCGACCCTCGGGCTCATTGCGCGCGGCCGATCCGAAAAGAGACAGACGCTTCACTCCCCACGCTTCCAAACGAGGTTTCCCAGTCGCCACAAGTTGTCGGACTTGTTCGGATGTCGCAGCGGAGTCTGGCATAGGGCGGTCAGTTAATGGTGAGAATTCAAGGAGATCTTCTCTTCAAAGTCACGTCTTGATTCTCGACGCAGGGAGCGGTTTTCGGTGGACTGTTGTCGGTGAGACGGTGGGTCGGTTGACGGTGTGACTGTGGACGGTGAGGCGGTGAGGCGGGAACTCGGTGATGTGCGGGGAAAGCGAACGACTGAAGTCGATCGCGAACGGGGATAGCGAAAGGGTGGGGATCGGTGGTGGTCGGTGGACTGTGGACTGTGATCAGTTGTCGGTTAGACAGAGGCGGTTAGGGAAACTTACACTGGGAACGGGAAACCGGGAACTGGGGGACTCACTCCTTGAAATGGCGGAAGGCGGAGGGGCCAAGCTTTGCTTGGAGTTGTGAGGATTAGGTCGAGAGCTGGACGTGTCCTGCGAAGCTACTAAGCGAAGCACGGAAGCTCTCGCTACTTTGGTTTTCGGGTTGGCGGCTGGCAGCCTAGGGGACGTTTCGAGTAGAACAGGCAGCTTGCCTGTTTCGCGAAAGAGCGGGGCGGACGTGGATGGGAGTCGGTAATCAGTGCTCTGTAGACGGTGAACGGTCGTCGGTTAGACGGTTTTGGGAAGAGCCGCGGGGCCAAGCTTTGCTTGGAGGTTTGAGGATTGGGTCGAGAGCTGGAAGCTC
>NZ_JACHVA010000050.1 GCF_014230055.1 Puniceicoccus vermicola
AAGTGATTGATGTTAGTGTAGTTACAACATCAGTTAACTTCGATTCCGCTTCTTTGCTACTTCTTTCCCGCCAATCGACGATGAACCTTTTTTTTTCATTGGTCTGGTCTCCTTTTTGTAAGAGCCAGATTAACTCTTCAAGCGGTTCAGTTTTTGGTAAGCGTCCGTTAGTCGACCTCATTCCCAATCGATGTCTATTCTGGCATACTGCCGGGCATGGAAGCGATTGAAGCGACACCTGAGGTAGAACCGAAGCGAGATTCACGGGGCCGTAAGGTTCTGTCCGATGGCGAACGTGAGCGTTTGCTGGAGGCCTACGAGGGCTGCGGACTGACGCAGAAGGAGTTTTGTCGGCGCGAAGGGGTGAACTACCACACCTTCGTTTCCTGGCTGGGTCAGAGACGCAAAAGCAGGGACCGCAATGGACCTTCGCACCGGAGCGACTTTGTGGAGATGGTCGTTCCCTTCGGATCGGCATCGGAGAGCGGTTTCGAGCTCGATCTTGGTGGAGGGCTCGTGGTGCGAACCGGCGACGAGGACGCTCTGTGGAGGTTAATCGAACGAATCCGGGGGTGAGCGGTGCTCTCGTTACCTCATTCGCTGCGGGTGGTGCTGGCGGTAGAGCCGACCGATATGCGCAAAAGCTTCAATGGACTGTGGGCAGTGGTCGAGCAGCATCTTTTCGAAGATCCCATGGAGGGGAAGCTTTACCTGTTCACGAACAAGGCGCGCAACCGGCTGAAGGCTCTTTATTGGGATGGGACCGGGGCCTGGGTTTTTGCCAAGCGCCTGGAGAAGGGCCGATTCAGTTGGCCTTTGGGCAGTGACGGCAAGAAGCTCAGCCTCAAGCCGGAAGCGGTGACCATGCTCTTGAACGGAATCGATCTGCAAAAAGGATGCGAAAAAGCCTGGTATGAGCGAAAAAGGGATTGACCGTCCGATCTAAGTATCCACTGTATGGATACTCAATGCCGCCTACCTACGACGAGCTTCGACGGGAGAACGACCTGCTCAAGCAGCAGATCGCCTGGTTCAAGCGTCAGCTCTTCGGGGGAGGCAAAAGCGAAAGAATCGACCGGGACCAGGCGTTGCTCGCCCTGGAGGAGATGGAGACCCGGCAAAAGCAAATGGAACGACAGGAGGTCTCTTATATCCGCTCGAAAGCCCGGCAACGTTCCAAGGGTGCCATCGAGCGCTTCGAGAAGGTGCCGGTTGCCGAGACCGTGGAGATCGTCCCCGAGGAGGTGAAAGCCGACCCGGACCTCTACGAGCAAATAGGGGCCGAAGAAACCTTCGAGATCGATATCACCCCGCCGAAGATCTTCAAGCGCCTCATCCGCAGGCTGAAGTTCCGCCACCGCATCGAGCGAAGCCTCCCTCCGGTAGTGGTTCCGGCCCTCGAAAGGCCCGTCCAAGGCAGTTACGCCTCCGCGGGGCTGGTCGGCTGGGTGGTGCTGGGCAAGTATATCGACCATCTTCCCCTTTACCGGCAGCAAAAGATGTTCGAGCGCTGGGGTGCGAAGATCTCCCGCCAGAGCATGGCCGACTGGGTGCAAACGGTAGCCTTCTGGCTCAAGCCCCTCTACAACCACATGCGACAGGAGCTGCTCGAAAGCGGCTACGTCCAAGCCGACGAGACTCCCGTCCGGTTCCAGGATCCCGACAACAAAAAAGGCAAAACCTCCCAAGGCTTCCTGTGGGTCGTCCACAGTCCCGGCCTCGGCGTGGTCTTCGACTGGCGGCTGTCCCGTCGGCACGTTGAAGCAACCCGTTTGCTCGAAGGATTTACGGGCCTTTTGCAGACCGACGGCTACGAGGCCTACAACGCTCTGGTCAAGAACGCTGAAGCCATCATCCATCTGGGTTGCTGGGCCCATGCCCGCCGGGGCTTTTTCAACGCCCGGTCCGACCATCCGAGGGAAGCCAGCCTGATCCTCGGCCTCATCGGCAGGCTCTACGACTTTGAAGAACGATACCGCAAGCAGGGACTCTCTCCGGTCGAGAGAGCCCGGCAGCGGAAAGTGGACCAGGCGCGCATCCTCAAGTGGCTCAAAATCGCGATCACCATCTCCCAAAATCGTTGCCTGTCCCAGTCCAACCTCGGAAAGGCCTGCTCTTACGCTCTGGCGCGCTGGAAATGCCTGTGCCGCTACCTCCATCACGGCGAAGCCGAGATCGACAACAACCTCGTCGAAAACAAAATCCGTCCCTCGGCCATCGGAAAGAAAAACTGGCTCTTTATCGGCTCTCCCGACGCCGGAGAGCGAACCGCCGTCATCTACTCCATGCTCCTGACCTGCGAGATCCACGGGGTCGATCCCCATGCATGGCTGCCCGATGTCCTCACCAAGGCTCCCAAGACGCCCGAAAAGAAAGAGCAAATCAAACTCCTGCCTCATAACTGGCAGCAATGATATAGATGTCGTCACCATCTGCATGTAGCAATGGTGACCATATTGGTTTAGAAGTCGTCACCATCAATACTCGTGGAGGGGGATGAATGTCGGACGCTTAC
>NZ_JACHVA010000051.1 GCF_014230055.1 Puniceicoccus vermicola
TTTTTTTTGAACTCTTCCACGTCATCATACCCGGCACGTTCGCAGGCTATCTCCAGGAATGACTTCTCCACTTCACTCGCAATAAACTGATCGGCCACGGCCTTCTCCAATTGCTTTACACGCTCGCGCAGGCGCTTGAGTTCTATCTGTTCTTCTGGCGTTTCCACACGAACTACCTTGGGCAACATTGAGTTCTTTCCAAACTCTTTCAGCCAGCTATGGATCGTCCGTGTTCCGGATATCCCGTAGTGACGACGGGCCTGCGTGATCGTCTCAAAACGACCATCCTCTAATTCCCGGACCACTCGCAACTTGAAGCTTTCGCTGTAGCGTATCGCACTTTTTGTTTTCATCGGTTTTCCTTTCTTTTACAAAAACCGACAACCTATTTCAGGTCGGGACATGAAAGTTGAAAGTTCGAAGTTGGAAGTTGGACGTTCGCCATCTTCTCCCCTCCCAATTCAGGATTCTCCTTCTCTCCCCGCCGGGATCCTGACATAGTGGGCGGCATGGAATATCGACGACTCGGAAAAAGTGCGGTGACGGTTTCGGATTTGTGCCTGGGGACGATGATGTTCGGCTCCAGGAATACGGAAGAGGAAGCCTTTGCGATCATGGACCGGGCCCTGGAAGCCGGTATTGACTTTTTTGACACGGCAGAAATTTATCCGGTGCCTCCCAAAGAGGAGTGGATGAACCGGAGTGAAGAGATGGTGGGGAATTGGCTCAAACGGCACGATCGGGATGAGATCATCCTGGCCACGAAAGTAGTCGGTCCGGGGCATGGCTGGTTTCGTCCGCCAGTCCGCAAGGGACACACCGCTCTGGATCGGGTTCATATTCGTCGCGCCATTGAGGGGAGCCTGAAACGCCTCGGAACCGATTATGTGGATCTCTACCAGACTCACTGGCCGGATCATGATGCCCGTTATGAGGATACCCTCGAAGCCCTCGATGAACTGGTCCGCGACGGGCTGGTTCGGGTCATTGGATCCAGCAACGAAAATGCCTGGGGAATGATGAAAGCTGAGGCGGCGGCCGCCCGTACTGGCACGGCTCGATACGACACCGTCCAAAACAATTTCAGCATCCTCAATCGTCGCTTCGAGGATGACATGGCCGAGATCTCCAAGCGGGAATCGATCAGTCTGCTGCCTTACTCGCCCCTCGCAGGTGGAGTTTGCTCGGGCAAGTACTGTGAAGGGCAATTGCCGGAAGGTGCCCGATTCACGGACTACCTTAAGAACGAAGGAGATCGCCAGAAGCGGATGGCCCATCGCTTCGTGAATGAAAAGAGTCTCGCCACCGTCTCCGAGCTGATGGAACTCGCCGAAAAGATCGGAGTAGGGGTCGTCCCTCTCTGTCTCGCCTGGAGCCGCCAACACGACTTCGTCGCCTCCAGCATCTTCGGTGCAGTCACCTTGGATCAACTGGAAGAATGTCTGAAAGCCAAGGACTTGATCCTCGATTCAGAAACCCTCGAGGAGATCGACCGGATTACGAAAAAGTATCCCTATCCGCTCGGGTAGAACCGGAAATCGATCGGGGGAAAGTCGAACGGCCGAGTCGTGTCGATCCACTTTCGATTGGAAAAGGAAAACCGTGGTCGGGTTGGGTTCCTCGTCACGCCGAAGCGGGCGAAGGCGGAAGCGCCCGACTTGCTGCCTCTCAGAAATCCGGCATAGCCGGAGACCGCTTATGCTCGCTAATTTTCGCTTATGTGATCGCGGGGAGACTAGGGGCTATTGTTCTGTTTTGTTGGTGGGGGTATGCCTTGATTCTTCCCAAGAGTATTGGAGAGGGGATATGAAGGGCAGGCAGCTCCGTTGGATCTTTTCTCGAAAGCGGAAACACAACCACAGATGCGCAGGTACACTAGTCTGCTCTCAAGTGGGGCGAGAAAAACTGAAGTTAGGATGCTTGAACGCCCGACCCTTTGCCCCTTAGCAAATCCGTTCACGATCTTCGGCCAAGTTCTACAGTAACGATTCGACTCGATTGGGATTAGCCTCACGAGTCCTTCTGCTAGCCGCAAAGAAGCGCAGAGTTCGCGAGAAGGGTATAACCCCAAAAAAAGGCAGCCCTCCGGCGAAATGTGTGAAAATCGTGCAACTGCTCCGAATTTTGTTTACGAGCTTTTGACTCTTCGTTATCTCCCAAGGTGTCGTTTTAAGAGCAGCCGCTTTTGGGCGAAGAGTCTATCCCATGAACACACTGAATCATGCCTTCGAACCCCAAATCTGGGAAGCCGTTGGTTTCATTTACCTGGCCAAGGACGCGACGAATTATGGGGCATCGATCGGTGCCCTCGTCTTCACTGATTGCCACCGCGAAATCTCCGCCCCCACAATTCCGGGAGTTTTCTCTCGCATTGCGATACCACTCCAAGACCTCTTCCGCTCCCTCCTTCACGAACTGATGAATGCAAAGTCCCGCGGTCATTGTGAAGTTGATGTCGGACCGCATAAAGAAAGGAACCAAAGCTATGAGTCTTGAAAACCATTCAGCGCCAGGACCAGCGGCAGGGTATACGTTTCAATTTGAACGAGCCCTTTATTGGCTCTCGCGAAGTCCCGCTGGCTTTGTGATCGGAATCGAAACAGAGGACGATGTGGCCATAAAGCATAAGGATGGGATGCTAACTCTTGAGCAGAACAAGCATTCCATTAGAGAGAAGGCAGAACCATTTGGAGATCGCTCGAAAGACCTATGGAACACACTTTCGATATGGCTATCCGCCGTCCAAAATGAAGAACTGGAAATTGGAAAGTCTAGGTTTTTCATGGTCACAAATAAGGCCTTGCCGGACGGCCTTGCTAGACAACTTTCCAATGCTAAAACAAGAGAAGAAGTTGACGAGTGCATCTATGCGCTCCAATCCGCTGCAGCTAACCCTTCAGATACTATTCGCGAATTCACGGAAAAGGTCTTGGCCACCCCGTCCAATCGCCACTTACGAGAAATAATATTGAATTGTGAGTTGGTCGACGAGGAAGGTGGCGCCAGTGGCAAGAAACTTAGAGAGTCTACAATCGCGGAACTACCTATCCCAGCAGATTTCACAAAAGATGCGGAGTCCATTCTCGACGAATTATTGGGTTGGGTTAGCCGAAGTTCTCTAGCTTTGTGGCAGAAGCGAGAGCCAGCATGGATTTCGCGTGATAGTTTCGTCAACCAGTTTTACGCAATTCTGGATCTACGAAAGCGTCAGAAAGACCGTGAACGAGCAGCCAACCTAATTCCCGTATATGATGAACAAATAGGTCGGGAGAAAGGTCGCGATTTCGTTAAGCAAATTTACTTGGTCACCGATGATCACGGTAGAGTCGATGAATCCATTCGAGAGTTCATCCAGTGCAACATGGAGAAGACGCGTCTCTCAGTTGATGGTAATATTACCGATCAGGATTGGATTGATTTTGAACACTCGCTCAGATTGCGGTGGGTTAAGATTTCGGGTCGTGAAAAGCGTTTTGGCGAAAGTAGACCTGAAGAGGATGTCGGGTTCAAAATCTTAACGGAAACTACCGACGAGCACAGGGAGCGGCTTGCAGGAATCGAGACCGAACAGGTCTATTTGACCTCTGGAACCTACCACCGCATGGCAGATCGATTGGTCGTTGGTTGGCATCCGCGTTTCGAGGAATTAATGAAACAGGAGGAGGGAAATGATTGATGTTCTATTTGAGCAGCAGGTTGTGCAGAACCCCGGCTTGGGTGCAGAAACGATTTGGTATGCGGTCAGTGAAGCCTATGAAGTGAGAAATAGGGCTGGGGGCATGCCGCTCCTATTAGCGTTCGTTGTTCTTCCTCTTGCATTCCATAAGCGATCTGCAAATGCGTTGGCATCAAAAGCGAAACCGGGAGCACTTTATAAGGCTGTTGCGAGTGATCGGGAAATCACGCTTGGACTTCAGGAGAGAATGCAGGCTCTTTCTGATCGCACACTGCAATCTCTATCGATTGGCTTTTCCACAGGCTTACTGCTCCTCGATTCAGGCGAGGAACCGGAATTAATTCCTGGTCGAAAAACGCCTCCTGTGGATCATGTGACGGAAGAGGTGAAAATTCTCCTCGCGGCTGCAAAGCGTGTTGGACAATCGATCGGCGAGCTTCCCAAAGCTCAGCTTACGACACATCTCAATATCCGATTCTAATGAGACTCGCCCTATTAAAAATAATTCTTTGGCCGAAGAACGACAGGTTTTCGCCTCGTGTAATTCCCTTTTTGCCCGACAAAATCAATGTAATCACTGGTGAAAGTGCGACCGGGAAATCTTCGCTTACGGCAATTGTGGATTACTGCCTTGGGAGTGGTAAATGCGCTATACCCGTCGGGCTAATACGAGATTTGACCGAGTGGTTTGGGCTTCATATTAAACTAGCGAATACCGAGATGATTGTTGCTCGGCGAAATCCGGGAGACCAGCAAACAACGACTGATCTGTATTGGGTCGAAGGTCTTGATTTGGAGATTCCGAATCGAATTGAGAAGAATGGACGTGTCGATGACCTGAAAAATCGAATGGATCAAGTAGCGCAATTGCCACATTTGGAGTTAAGTGGTGATGAATCTGTCGGATTCGGGAGTCGACCGAGTTTTCGAGATATGGCCGCATTCAATTTTCAGCCTCAGCATATCGTTGCTAATCCGTACACACTGTTTTTCAAGGCTGATACGACCGAGCACCGCGAGAAACTTCGTGCCATATTTCCATTGGTTCTCGGAGCGGTAAATGCATCGACATTGGCAAAACAGCGGGAACTGAAGGATATTACGAAAGAACACGATCGGCTGCGTCGCGAGCTGGAGGCGCGACTAAAGGCGGCGAAAGCATGGGAGGCCGAGATTGAAAGCTACTACCTCCAGGCAAAAGCTCTTGGTCTCCTGCCTGATGCTCCTAATCCTGATTCTACATGGAATCTTGATCGATTCGTAATAGAATTGCAACCAGTCCCAGCCAACGTGAAGAAGCTTGATATTCCGGAGATTAAGGAGGGAACAGGGGAAGAGGCAGTAAACCAGCTTACGGAAATTATTGGCGAAGAGGATCGTCTGGCGCGACAGATGGGAGCGGTCCGTCAACGATTGTCAAAGTTGGATCAACTTTCCGAATCCGTCGGTGAGTATGGCTCAACACTGACTGGTCAAAAGGATCGGATGCTGGGAGTTGGTTGGCTTGAGAGGAAACTGAGTTCAAAACACATGTGCCCAGTTTGTTATGCTGTCCATGAGCACGGCAATGAAAACCTCGGAGAACTGCAGAAACTTGCACATGAACTTGGAGTCTTGGCAAACTCTGTGGCTCAAGCACCAGCGAAATTGGATCAAGAGTTAGCTGACCTTCGTAAAGAGCTTCGCAACCTAGAACAGGACATATCGAAGATACGAAAGAAAAGGCAGTTTCTCGAGTCCGCGTCTCAAGAATTATCATCGCAACGCCAGCGAGTGAGACAGGTATACCTGTTCGTCGGTCGAGTTGAGCAAGCACTTGAGAATCTTTCGGCAAGTAGGAATGTAGGAGAACTCGGAGATCGCGTAAAAGACCTGTCCCGACGCATTCAAGAATTGAAAGATGATTTGGATCCGCGAGCACAACGGGAACGAGAGAGGGCTGCAATTGAATCAGTATCATCAAGAATTCACGATTATGCGCGCGACCTTCAACTTGAGCATGCCGCGGAGAATGTGCGACTAAACATTAGGGAATTGAGCCTCCAGTTTACCTCCCTTTCGGGTCGGACTGATTTTCTTTGGGAAGTTGGTAGCGGACAGAATTGGGTCGGCTACCACGTCTCTTGTTTACTTGCACTTCACGAGCATTTTGTCGGTCTCTCCAGCAGCCCAGTTCCACAATTTCTTGTGATAGACCAACCAAGCCAGGTTTATTTCCCAGAAGCATGGCCGAGCCTAGAGGACACTCCAGGTGGAAAGTCTGCGGATATTGAGGGAGTGCATCGCATATTCGCGGCTCTTTCGAAGTTTCTCGACGAGTTGGATGAACCGTTTCAGATTATCGTTACGGAGCACGCCGGTGCGATTACTTGGCATGGCTTGGGGAATATACACGTCGTTGCGAATTGGAGAGATGGGCATGACGACTTCCTAATTCCCAGGTCTTGGCATGACGTCGAACATAATGGTTAAGGCATGTTCGCACCCGGAGAGCCCAATATCGCAATAGTTCGCAAGAAAGCCCTACACGTTTCAGGTTTTCTCGAGTGAGTTATGCGTGATATTGTGGAGGATCAAAAGAGGACCCCTACGGGGTGCGGTCTGGTATTTGGCCATGCGTCAAAAAGGATGCTGGACGGGTCAGACGCAAAATATAAAGATTTTGATTTCTGGGGGAAATCTGGAACCTTTTGGCATCGTGGCAGACACCTTTGTTCCTATCTAATCCAATGCGACAGCACGAAACGCAGTTCGTAGTCTGATCGAAAAGGGCATTTTCAAGTGGATCGGGGAGGGGAATGGCTCGCGGATCGAGTGAGATCTTCACGGATTGTGAAGCTCCGATCGAGATGGAGTTTGGATTGACCACAGTCCTGCTCCGGAATTACGCATTTCTCAGATGAGATCACGACTCTTTGCCACCAACTCAGCCCAAAGGCCGACTAGAAACTGAAAGGATTCCCAAAACCTATTTCAATCCAACTCGTAATGAACCTACACAGTCTCGTCGTAGTCGCTCTACGTTTTATCACCCTGAATTTTTTGTTGTTGGTAATCATTTACCTAACCCCTCAACTCTACCTTTTCTCGGATGCCTATAGGCAAGATGAGTTCGAGTTGTTTGACGCTTTCTCTGTCGTTCCGCTCGTAATCGTTTTTGGACTCTTTCTCGGGGCGATTTTGATTTGGATTTTCTCCCATGGCATTGCCCGACTGGTTATTCGCGGATTGCCGAAAGATGCCTCGGTTGTTTCTTTGTCTCTCGTCGATTGCTATTCTGTCGTGTTTCTGGGAATCGGCCTCTACTATTTTGTCGGTTATTTCCCGGATACGCTGACATGGGCGCATTATCTCATTAAATTGGCTGCAACCAATCCAGGTGACAGTTGGAAGGATGAAGTTGATTGGTATAGTTTCTGGTCAACCTTCCTGCCGTTTGCAATTGGCACCCTCCTTTTTCTAAATGGGCGAAAGTGGTCTCAGAAAATTGCCAGATCCCATTTGAAGAAGGGGGAGGCTAGCCATTCCGGGTAGGGGCTCGCTCCCGCTCGCGTCTAACGTCAACATTCGCCAGGGAAAATGAAAAAAATTGCCGTCGGATATGTTGTGGGGATCGTGTCGGCCTTGGTTGTTTTACTCGGACTGGTTCTCGCTTTCAGTCAGGAGCTCGAAAAAGAATTTAAGGACATGTGGGAACAAAAAGAAGAACCCGAATTGGAGATTACCGTCTATCCATCGGAAGATATCGAATTGAACCATGCACTCGGAATGAACGCTTCCGAGCTATCAGACTTTTTGAGCCAAGGGAACCAGCAGAAACGGAGAAGCTATGCTTCGGTCTTCGAGTCTGGCCTACGAATCGATATTGTTTCCGTCTATGACGATGAAGGGCCACAGCGAGTGCAGCGAATCACGTTTGATGAGGGCAAGGTTCAGAATCACCTTATTGAGCTCTCATCCGAGCTAGAAATCTCGATGGATGATTCCTCCACCGCAGAATTATCGGAACCAGAGATCGATTTCCTGAATTCAGAACGATTACTGAGGGCAGTTCAGGAGCGGCTACAATCCTCGGAAGTCTCGCAAGCTAATATGGAGCGACTGGGCGGAGATACAGACGCTAGACCGAGTGAAACGGGCATCTCTGTGAACTCGTCCGAAAGTCACAACAATCAACCGGAGAACTGAGCCTTGCGGGTTGGGGGCTGATCTCTAAATCTTACGACAATCATGGAATCCAGAATTAGCATAATCACTCTTGGGGTTAGCGACCTTGATCGATCAATTCGCTTTTATCGCGATGGGCTTGGTTTCGAGACGAATGCCAAAGAAGGAGACCAGATTGCCTTCTTTGGACTCAACGGGACGGCTTTGGCTCTATATCCTATTGACAAGCTAACCGAGGATATTGGATCTGAGATACGGAGATCCGCCTCAGGTTTTAGCGGAGTAACGATCGCACACAATGTTCGTGAGAAAAGCGAGGTGTCGGAAATTCTAAGCCTAGCGGAGAAAAGCGGAGGAAGCATCGTGAAACAAGCTCAGGATGTATTCTGGGGTGGCCACAGTGGCTATTTTAAAGTATCCCGACGGGCATTACTGGGAAGTCGCATGGGCTCCAAATAGCATGTTTGATGAAAGAGGGAACCTCATCCTGTAGACCGAAAAGAATGAAAAGTGGCACAACCGCGGAGTCCATAGAACTCCGGCCAATACTCGACGCTGACCCAGTCGAGTGGTGATCACGTTATACAAAAAAATAATGAATAACTGCGAGGCGCGCGAACGAAAGAAATTCGAGGAGCTCTGGGGGCGTGGGATCGGTTGATCAATCGACAGGTGCTCTATACCTATCCAGGTCTGCGTGTCCTTCTTACCCTTGGTGGGGAAAGGTAGATCGCGAAGAGAGGGCTGAGACTTGCTGGTTGGCTGGCGATTCTCTACGTTTGCAAAGGAATGAAAAATCTCGACACACAAGGATTTGCAATCATTCGGGGTGTATTCACTGAGACAGAATTGGAAGCCCTACGCGGTGAAGCTGACCGTGTTGCGCGCATGGAAAATTCTGCGTGTGTCAGGCATCTAAGGCAAAAATCTCGAAAGTTTGATCAACTGGCCAGGTCATCCCGCCTACAGGAGCTTCTCCCTCGGGGCGTATTCCCAGTGAGAAGCATCCTATTCGATAAGACATCTAGTGAGAATTGGCCTGTCACTTGGCATCAGGACTTAACCATAGCGGTTGAAGAGAAGGTCGCAGTGGAAGGTTATGGCCCATGGTCGAGGAAGGACGGTTCGATTCACGTTCAGCCTCCTGAAGGATTGCTGGAACAAATGGTTACGATCAGGATCCATTTGGACGAGACTCCACGCTCAAACGGTGCACTGAGAGTAATCCCCGGATCACATCTAAACGGAAAGATCGGATCGAAAGAGGTCTTGTCTCATGTGGGCGATTCAGAGGTTGTCTGCGAATGTGAAGCGGGGGATGTATTGTTGATGTCGCCACTGCTTCTGCATGCGTCTAAGCGATCCGAGTTTCCGAAAAGAAGAAGAATCATACACTTTGAGTACGCAGCACATGGGTCCTTGGATAAGAGACTATCATGGTACGAACCCTCACCTGCGAACCAGACTGAGTGAGGCTCCGAGATTCTCTGTGCTCACGAACTTCCATCCTCTACGATGCGGGGAAATCTGGCGCCTTTCAGCATCGTGGCAGACTCCTTTGTCCCGATCTAATCCAATGCGAAAGCACGAATGGAAGTTCGTGAACTTCAGGAAAAGGGCTTTTCAAGTGGATCGGGCAGGGGAATGGCTCGCGGATCGAGCGGGAGGATTGGGGATTTTGAAGCCCCGATCGAAATGGAGTTTGGATTGACCACAGCTCTGCTCCAGAATTACGCTTTTTAAATGAAATTCCGGTCGCTTGTAACCAGCTTAACGTCCGACGGGAAAACTCTAAGAATTTCGAAAAAATCCTTCTGCCCGATGCGTAATGAAACTTCGATCTTCGGGATTTTCTGGCAGTGCCGCTTCGAGAGGCCTTCATCACGCATAGCGATATCCGAAGTTGTGTCACCCGACTGGCAGTGTTCGCCAGGGAGATAAAATGTGGAGACGCATCATACTGATCTGCACGCTCGGTGCTTTCTTGGGAATCTTCTTACTTCCGCTTAATCCGCTTAACAGTAAATTTCTGAAACTAGCGTTTTTGGGGTGCATCCTCGGAGCTTGGATCGGATTCACTATTCTCGCGTGGAAGCGCAAGCCGTTTAGGGTAGTCGTCCTGATTCTTCCGATGGTTGCAGTAATACCATTCGTTCTGCCGGACGGTGGAATCGATCCGCGGGAATTGCGGCAGGATTATGTCCGACGAATGGCTGAGTATGAGGGAACGCAATACTTTTGGGGAGGAGAGAGTTCTCGCGGGATCGATTGCTCAGGGCTGCCACGGCGCGCCTTTCGCGACGCTCTGCTGGCCTACGGAATCAGGCACTTCAATGGGCTTGCTTTTCGCGGATACGTAGAGCAGTGGTGGTTTGATGCCAGCGCAAAGGCGCTGGGAGAAGGTTATCGGGACTACACAGTTGCGATTGGAGCGACAGGAACGATTCAAAAGATGGATTACGATGCGTTGATCCCCGGAGATCTTGCCGTGACCCAAAATGGTGTTCACATAATCGCATACGTTGGAGACGGTCAGTGGATTCAGGCTGACCCGGTTATCGGAGCGGTGGCGACTCTCGACGGCCGCACGGATGACAACATTTGGTTTCGAACACCCGTCACAACCCATCGATGGCAACTCCTTAAACAGAACTAGCCCAACCGCGAAAAAGACGTTAGACGGACGAGGTGGTATCCTTCCCGCTGGGGGATGTGGAACGTGTCAGATGCGAAATATAAAGATTCTGATTTACGGGGAATATTTGGCGTCTTTCAGCATCTTGGCAGACACCTTTGCCCCGATCTAATCGAATGCAACAGCACGAATCGAAGTTCGCGGTCTGGTCGAAAAGGGCATTTTAAGTAGATTGGGCAGGGGAATGGCTCGCGGATCGAGCGGGAGGATTGCGGATTGTGAAGCCCCGATCGAAATGGAGTTTGGATTGACTACAGGCCTGCTCCGGAATTACGCTTTTTTCGGGTGAAATTCCGGCCCCATACAATGAGTTCAGCGTCAGACAGAAGACTCCGAGAATTTCTCAAACCTTCTTCAACCTAAGTTCAGTGAGTTCCCGATTTTCCAGATTTTTTGTCAAAGCCATGTTGATATGCATCCGCCGAGGTTTCATGATCTCCGAAAGTGGGTTACGCAAGTAGCACTGATGGCAAAACAAATGAAATTAATTTTAATAAGCATCATTTGTTCAGTCGTTCACTCTTTATCTACGATCGCATGCTCTTTTTGGAACATAAATATCGCAATTGACAACTACTATTCAGGCTTGGAAGACCACGATAAAATAGAAATCTTCATAAGCACTCTAGTCCAGTTCGCGCTATCTATACCTTTGTTAGCTCCGGCAATATTAATAATGAAAGACATAGGACCATTAAGTGGGCTTGTGCTGGTATTTCTGAATTCCTCCATTTATGGGATTATAGTTTTCTTCGCATTAAAAGCTTTCAGAAAATTTAAGAACCCGACCGCGAACCAGACGGGTATACAACCCGAGATTAACCGCTCGCCTTGAGCTTGATCCTTTTGCTAGTGTGCGTGCCCCCAACGATCTACAGAGAATGAAGTTATCTCGGTCCATTCGCACCTCTATTCTCGTGGTGGCAATCGGACTCATCGGCTGCGAACCGAATCGACCAACGTTCGATGAGAATATTGCTTTTGTTGAAGATCACCGGGACGATTTGGCAACGCTCGTCTCCGATATTCAGAATCAGTCATCACTGCGCCGTCTGATTCGGTCCAATGGGCGAGAATATGTCACTGTTATCTATCGTGATGGTAGGATTGTCGAGGGATACATTGATGACTGGAAGTGGGATAATGAAATTCTAGTATGGATAAAGCGCCTGCAGGCTGCGGAATGTCACGGGTTTGATGATAATCCAGAGTGGCTCACAAGTCTTTACCTTGATCAATCGACCTATATTGCGGTGCCGAGGGAAGTTCCTGTTGACGAGGAATACACAGCTTGGGCCAAAGCTGGAGAAAATCGTGAGGGATACCGATGTTTTGATTTGGGAGATGGATGGTATTTAGACGTTCAAGCAAACTAACTGCGTTGCGAAATAGGTGCGGATCAAAACTTCTAGCGACAAGGAGAACCGAGATGCGAGGAACGGGTCAGACCCCAATGGCACTTAGATAAGGCTGGATTCATGGATTTTGTATTGCCAGAAAGCAGACAGGGGTCGCCCTAGGCGATGGATTCTGCAAGCTTTTGGTGTGCAACAAAACAACCTGTTTCTTCCCGGTTTTCACCGCGCCTTTGGGCGAAGCCCTAAATCTGCCCTCAAGAGGCTTGAGGATAGTCGCAATTCGATCATGAAGGGTCTTCCGGGTCAACTGCCGTATGTTTTCGAGGAGGCGTTGCCTTTGGAATCGATTCCGAAGCGTTCGAAGGAACGCGATCGTGGGTTCTCTTCGGCGGTTACGGTTTGGCACATGATCAGTCAGGGCATGGGATCGGGCACTCTTCGAGCGGGGTTGGTGGAGATCAATGCCACCTTGAGGTCCATGGGCAAGGAAAAGCTCTCGAGCAAAACCGGAGGCCTCTGTCAGGCTCGACAGCGTTTGCCCGAATCGACCGTATGCGC